>JAYUCR010000148.1:0-5101 GCA_043740165.1 Acidobacteriota bacterium
CGCCGGCGGTCGGGGTGGAGGGCCCGTGGTTGTCGTGTTCATGGCGTCGGTCATGGCGAGCCAGGGGGAATGCTTGAGCCCTTGCAGCCGGGTATCATATACCACCTGCTCCGCGGGGGGGCAACGGAGAATCCAAGCGGGGCAAGGGTTTTCCGGGATCCGGTGGTGTCATCGCACCGTCGGCGCGAGTCAAGGACCGGTCGTGACGCCGCCCCACGAAGCGAAATAGGCGGCGTTGGCGGTGTAGGCATCGAACAGGGCCTCGTTGTCGAGGGCCATCACGTTGAGGGCGCCCAGGAGCGGCACCCAATCGGGCTTCGGGATCCCGAGCTGCACCACCGGCAGGAGGCTCACGAGAGCGCAATCGTTCTGCCCGATCTGCCACGCGGTTTCGGTGCCGAAGAGATAGCCGAACAGGCCGCGTGCCTGGGCCGGATGCGGCGCGCCGTGCAGGAGCACGGCCACGTGCGGGACGACCACCGCCCCCATGCTCAACCGGTCGGGGAAAAAAATACTCACCGGCTCCGCCTGGCGCTTGGCGCAGATCGCCTGATCGAGATCCACGATTCCCCAGAGCGCTTCGCCACTGACGACCAGGCGTCGCACCTCGGCGTTGCCGTCCACGATGCGGTTGCCCGCCGTGCGCACGGAGTCGAAGAACCGCCGGGCGCGCTCGGAGCCCCAGCGGGCGAACAAGGCGGCCGCCTGGTAGGCCGACGGCCCCTCGGCGATGCGCGCCATGGCCCCTTTCCCGGCCCAGCGGCCGGTGGCGAGGTCCTCGATCGACTCCGGCGCCTCGTCGCGCTGGACGGCGTCGCTGTTAAAGATGATGACGCGGGGGTCGACGGCGAAGCCGATCCACCGGAAGCCGCGATCGTGGTACTGGCTCGGGATGGGCCGGGCTCCGGCGGGCCGGAAGGGCTCCGCCAGGCCGATCCGTGCCAGGCCGATCGCGGTGAGGGCGGATCGACCCCACAGCAGATCGGCCCGTCCGGCCTTCGCCTCGGCGCGTACGAGGTCGACGAATCCGGGCCCCACTTCCTCGCGGTAATGGGCCTCGACCTTGATGCCCGTCTGCTGGCTGAAGGTGCCGAGAACCGGCCCGGCCAGGGAGCGGGGAGCCTCGACGTAGATGACGACGGTCCCCTCTCCGGGGACTTCGACCACCTCTTCGGGGGGCAGGCCGGCGTCCTGCGCGCCGCACGCCGCGAGGAGGGTGGAAAGGAGGGCGGCGGCGACCGCGAGAACCGTCGGCTCACGACGGCGTGGAAGGGCGTTCGGGATCATGGCCCGCTACAGTAGCAAAAATCGGCGGTGCGCGGGGGCCGATCCCCGCGCTTGGTCTTTCGACGGGAGACTCATAGAATAGGCCGCCATGAGCGCGACCGACGCACTGAAGCGGGGATTCGGAACCCGGGGCGCCATCCGGGCGGTGGAACCGGACCCCGAAGGTGTGTCGACGGCCGAAGGGCAGCGGCCCTCCGTGATCCGATGCGCCTACCGACCCGAAGGATCCGACTTCTACTGCTGGAAATACGGCGTCTGGTACAACCTGATGGACTGCTGCAACCGTCACGACGAGCGCACCTACTCCGGTTGCGCCGACTGCGGGCAGGGACGCGGCAACCTTCGGCAGAATCTCAATCGCTACCGGACCCTTCGGGAGAAGCCCCGATCGGCCCACGGTCCGTAGGACCTGGCGATCCGGAGGTGCGCGCTGGATCGGATCATCGCCAACGGGGAGGTCGTTGACGGCACCGGGCGTCCCCGTTTCCGGGCCGACGTCGGGCTGCTCGGGGACCGGATCGAGGCCGTCGCGTCGCGGATCGAGGCCCCCGGCGTGCCCCGGCTCGATGCGGCGGGGCGTGTCGTGACCCCCGGTTTCATCGATCTGCATTCTCATTCCGATCTCTCCTTCACGCTGCCTCTCTCCCAGCAGTCGGAGCTTCTGGGAGGACGGGTGCGCCAGGGGATCACGACGGAGCTGGTGGGCAACTGTGGCATCGGTTGCGCGCCGCTCATTCCCGAAACCTTCCACGAGCTGCAACGGCTGTGCGGATTCATCGCGCCGGGAGGCGTCGAGTGGGACTGGGACACCGTGGGCTCCTATCTCGATCGGATCGAGCGGCGCGGGGCGCTGTTGAATGTCGGGACGCTCGTCGCCCACGGTCCGGTGCGCGCCCTGGCGATGGGCGCGGGCGCCCGGCGGCCGACGGCGGACGAGATGCGCCGCCTGGGTGATGCCGTGCGTGACGCCGTGGAAGCAGGTGCCTTCGGCATCTCCTTCGGGCTCATCTATCCGCCCGGCCAGTTCGCCGATACCGCGGAGATCACCTTCGCGGCCGCGGCGGCGAGGGCCGCCGGCGGGTTCGCCGCGTTCCACCAGCGCGGCAGCAGCCGCGACACCCTGATTCACGCCGTACGGGAGATCCTCCAGGTGGGCCGGGATGCGACGACCTCGGTGCACCATTCCCACGTCGAGACCGTCGGTCCGCGCGCCTGGGGATCGACCCCGGAGATCCTGCGCCTGCACGACGGCGCGGCCCAGGACGGCGTCGATCTCAGCGGCGACGTGATCCCCTACACCGCGGTCTGCACCACGATGCTCGCTCTCTATCCGCCCTGGTCCCTCGACGGCGGCGTGGACGCCTTCCTCGAGCGGCTTCGTGATCCGATCCTCCGGCGCCGGATGCGGGAAGAGATGGCGCACGCCGTCCCACGCTGGCCTCCCTGGGAAGGGGAGGGCCGCTGGACGATGAACATCTCCCGCGAGTGCGGCTGGGAACGGATCCGCCTGGCGCACGTCGACGGCGCCGCCCACCGCGGCTGGCTGCACCTGAGCCTGGCGGAGATCGGGCGCCGCACCGGGCGCGATCCGTTCGAGGCGCTCTCCGACCTGATGCTGGCCGAGCGTGGTGTGGCGACCCAGCTCATCTTCGGCATTTCGGGGGATGCCGACACCGACAGCGACCTCGTGCCGCTTCTCCAGAGTCCGCGCCTCGCGTTCGTGACCGACGCCTGGGAGATCGGCAAAGGGTGGCCGCACCCCGGAGCCTATGGCGCCTTCCCGCGTGTCCTGGGCGCCTACGTGCGCGAGCGACGGCTCCTCACCTTCGAGGAGGCGGTGCGCAAGATGACCTCGTTGCCGGCCGCGAGGATGGGCCTCAAGGACCGCGGTGTCGTGGCGGCGGGGATGAAGGCCGATCTGCTCGTTCTGGATCCGGAGACGGTGGCGGATCGCGCCACCTACGATGCGCCGCGCCAGACCGCGGCCGGCATCGACGACGTGTTCATCAACGGCAGGCAGGTGGTCGACGCCGGAGCGTTCCGGCCGCAGCCGGCCGGCCGGGTCCTGAGGCGCGCCGCATGAGGGCGCGGTCGCTCGGCGGCCTGTTCCTGTTCGCGCTCGCCGGCGGGGCGGCGCTCGCCGCCGCGCTCCGTCCCGATGCCGATCCCGAGGCGCTGTTCCAGGCCAATAACCATGGCGCCGCGCTGATGGAGCAGTTCAAGCACGTCCAGGCGATCGAGTCGTTCACGCGCGTCACCACATTGGCCCCCGGGTGGGCTCCCGGCTTCGTCAACCTCGGGCTCGCGCATCTGTACGCGCGCAACATGATGCCGGCGGAGGCCGCCTTCCGCGAAGCGGTCCGCCTCGATCCGGATCTGATTCAGGCGCACTACGGTCTCGGAACGCTGCTGAAAAATCAGGGGGACAGCGCCGCGGCGCTCGCGGAATTCAAGGAGGCCCAGGCGCGCGATCCGGAGGACCCGGACATCCTTTACAACATCGGAGTCCTGCACACCCGTCGGCGTGCCTTCAAGGAGGCGATCCCCGCCCTGGAGCGGGCGCGTCAGATCGATCCGAACAACATGTCGATCCGGTATCAGCTGGCGCGCGCGCTGCTCCAGTCGGGCGACACGGCGCGCGGCGACGCGGAAATGAGCCGGTACCAGAAACTGGCGGCCAACCCGAAATTCGCCCAGCCGACCGGAAATCAGTATGGCGAAGCCGGACGCTACGCCCTGGTGATCGTCGATTACCGGGCGATTGGAGGCCCGCCCGCGCCGGCGGTCGTCGTCCCGGTCCGTTTCAGCGACGTCACGGCGGCTTCCGGTATCGCCTTCGTCCATGGCGGACCTGGAGGCGAGATCGGCGCCTCGGGCCGCGGCAAGGACGCGCTCGCGGCGGCGGCGCGCTATGGCTCCGGGCTCGGGGTGGGGGATCTCGATGGAGACGGGCGCCCCGACATCCTGTTCGGAAACGCCGATGCGCGCGGGCATGCCCGCCCGGCGCTGTACCGCAATCGCGGCGACGGAACGTTCGAGGACGCGACCGCCCGCTCGGGGATCGCCTTCGAGGGTCTGGGCATGGCGGTGGCGCTGGGCGACGACGACAACGACGGCGACCTCGATGTTTTCCTCACCCGATTGGGCGGCTCCGCCTTGTATCGCAACGGAGGTGACGGGCGCTTCGAGGACGTCACGGCGAAGGCGGGGGCCGGGGTCGACGGCTTCGCCGCCGGCGCCTCGTGGGGCGACGTGGATCACGACGGCGATCTCGATCTCTATGTCTCCCGCCTGCGCGCGCCCGGAGCGATGGCGAAGGAGGCCTCCGGGGTTCTCCTCCGCAACCGCGGCGATGGCACCTTCGAAAACGCCACGGCGGCGCTCCACATGCAGGGGCCTCCGTCCGGCTCGCTCGGCGGGCTGTTCACCGATCTCGACATCGATCGCGACCTCGATCTCGTGCTCTCCACGTCAGGGGCGCAGGACGCGCTCCTCGACAACCGCCGCGATCAAGGGTTCGCCGAGATCGGCCGGGCGGCCGGGCTGTCCCCGCACGGGCCGGGGCGCGGTGTCGTGGGCGGGGACATCGACGGGGATGGTGCGGTCGATCTGGTCTTTCCGTCCGGTCCGGCCGGGAACGGTGTCATTCTTTTCGGGGGCGCGCACCGTCCGATGCCACGCCGCGACCTGCCGCGCGCTCCCGGATCGTCCTGGTACGGCGCCGCCCTCTTCGACGCCGACAATGACGGTGATCTCGATCTCTTCATGGCCGGGAGCGCGTTGTCGCTGCTGATCAACGACGGGAAGGGCGGAT
>JAYUCR010000149.1:0-12450 GCA_043740165.1 Acidobacteriota bacterium
AGTCCCGCTGACGTACCACAACATCGGCGTCTATAAGGTCCCACAGGGCGGGACGTTCAATCTCTCGACCTGGAGTGGCTCAGGGGGCGTGGCCTACACGCTCAACGTGGATGCGGGCGCGCTGAGCTCGACGCAGGCGGGCGGCAACATCTACTGAATCGATACCGCCATCAAGTTCACACGTGATTCCGCAACGCCAGCTCTTTGGGGTGCGGGTTCAGGTAGACCTGCCCCTGGAGGTAGCTCACGTTGTAAAGGCGCACGTAGTGCGCGACCAGCGTGAGCGGAACGACCAAGGGGACCAGCCCCTTGCGGAAATCCTCGATGATACCGGCGAGCTCGCCGCGGGCGGTACTGTCGAGATCCTTCTTGAAATAGCCGGCGATGTGCTGCAGGACGTTGGCGTGACGGCCGCGTGTGGCGACGATCGCGAGCGCGCCCATGAACTCGGACTCGTATCGCGAGCGCAGGGCGGCGCGTTCCATCGAGCGGCTGCGCGCCACCAGGCGCCCCAGCGAGCGGTAGGCCTCGGTGGAATGGGAGAGAAGCACCAGCTTGTGCGCCGTGTGGAAGGCGATGAGATCGCGCAGCGTCCAGCGGCCGGCCCAAAGGTCGCGCAGCCGCCGGTAGGCGAAGATCCGCTCCACCCAGTTCTCCCGCAGCCGCGGGTCGCACAGGCGTCCCTCCTCCTCCACCGGCAGGAAGGGAAACCGTTCGAGCAGCGCCTCGGCGTACACGCCGCGGCCGGCTCGTGAAGGGGCCCCCTTCCCTCCATACAACCGCACCCGCTCCATACCGCAGCTGGGCGAGCCCTTCTTGAGCACGTATCCGGACAGGTCTTCGCTTTCCAAGGCTGCCAGCCTCGCTGCGGAGTAGGAGCGCATCCCTTCGGTCACGTCGGTTTCGGTTTTCGTCCCGACGAGGCGGACCTCTCCATCGCGCCGGACGAGGCGGATCGGCTCACGCGGCGTCCCGAGGCCCATCTCGACCTCGGGGCAGACCGGCACCCACTCCACGTATTGCCCCAGGGTGTCGGTGAGGAATCGATCATGCTTGTGCCCGCCGTCGAAACGGACCTCCTGCCCCAGCAGGCAGGACGAGATGCCGATGCGGATCGGGCGTGCGGGCGGCGTCCGCGCCGTCGTCCCCGCGGTCACGAATCCTCCGCCGTGATCGGCGGCGGTGCCAGGCTGACTGTCTCGATCCCCCGTAGCATCCCGGCGAACAGCACCTGGTGCAGCGGATACATGACGCACCAGTAAGCGCGCCCCAGCAGCCCCACGGGATCGAAGATCGCTGTCTGCCGCAACGTCGTGGTGGAGGCTTCCCCTTCCAGGTCGAACTCCAGCCAGGCCCGGCCCGGCAGCTTCATCTCGGCCGCGAGACGCAGCTTCCGGCCGGGCTCGAACGCCTCCACGCGCCAGCAATCGACCGTGTCCCCGACCCTCAAGTATTCGGGGTGGCGACGGCCGCGGCGAAGCCCCACTCCCCCGAGCAGAACGTCGATGGCCCCTCGAGCGCGCCACAACCAGTTCCCGTAGTACCAACCGGCCCGCCCGCCGATACGGCGGATGGTGTCAAACACGCGCTCCCTCGGGGCCCCCACGCGCACCACTCTCGAATCGACCAGGCGCGCCCCGAACCGGACGCCGTACCATCGCCGCTCGACGCCGCTCGAAGACAGCGCGTCC
This sequence comes from Acidobacteriota bacterium, assembly GCA_043740165.1. Taxonomy (GTDB): domain Bacteria; phylum Acidobacteriota; class Polarisedimenticolia; order Gp22-AA2; family Gp22-AA2; genus JAYUCR01. The sequence goes on from JAYUCR010000149.1 coordinate 1,692, forward strand.
GACCAGCGCGTTTCGGCGAAATCGCGATCCTCGTTGCGCAGCGCCGCGGCGATCGCCTCGCGGTATCCCACGGGCCGGATGGGGAAGGCCGCCAGGGCCGAAGGATCGCGCACCACCGTCGGGTGTCGGATACTGTCGATGAGCTTCCGTCCAACGCGCGCATAGAGGGGCGTGACAAATCCCAACCAGAGGCTGGAGAGCCGCGGCGTGAGCAGTGGCACGGGAACCACCAGCCGCCTGAGTCCGCGCTGACGGGCATATTCGTGCATGAGACCGCCGTACGAAACCTGGTCGGCGCCTCCGATTTCGAACAGTCGGCTCTCCCCGGCCGGCAGCGACAGGGCCGCGAGCAGGTAGGCCAGCAGATCGCCGATGGCGATCGGCTGGGCCGGGACTGAAACCCAGCGCGGCGCCACCATCACCGGAAGCCGTTCCACCAGCGCGCGGATCATCTCGTAGGAGAGGCTTCCCGAGCCGAGCACGATCGAGGCCCGGAACTCGATGACCGGGACGCCCGAGGCCCGCAGGATGTCGCCCACCTCCTGCCGGCTGCGCAGGTGCGCGGACAGATTCCCCCGCGCATGTCCCAGACCGCCGAGAAAAATGATTCGACCGAGTCCCGCCCTCCCCGCTGCCGCCCCGAAAGCACGGGCGGCCTGTCGATCGCGGTCCTCAAAGCTGTCCGACGAGCCCATCGAGTGGATGAGGTAGTAGGCCACGCTCGTTCCACGCAGGGCGGCCAGAAGCGAAGCGGGATCGAGCGCATCGCCCGCGACGACCTCGGTCTCAGGGCCGACCCTGGCCTCGAGATGTGCGGGGTTCCGGGCCAGACAGCGGACCCTCAGGCCGGTCCCCTCGAGGGCCGCCAGCAGCCGGCCGCCGACGTATCCCGTGGCCCCCGTCAACAGAATCACGCGGCCGTCCCGTGACCCCGCAACGATCCGAGGATCGCCCGCAGGCTCTGCATGTCAAGCACCAGTCTCCCCTTGATCGATCGAATCGTCTGGCCATAGGACGGGGCGGCGGCGCCCCCCACCAGGATCGGCAGCATCTCGGGCAGCAACCCCCGCAGCTTCTTGAGTTCTTCGGGAAGGCGCGGGTCATCGGCCGGGAAAAGGATACTGAGTGCCACGGCTCGCGCCTTTTTCTGGCGCGCCGCCAGTGCGATCTCCTCCGCCGGCAGGCCGGTTCCGAGGTAGATCCCCCGCCAGCCCTCGGAGACCGCGGTCGCGGCCACGAACAGTGCCCCGAATTCGTGCACTTGTCCGGTGGGGGTCGTCACGATGAGACAGGGGGCGGACTCCGGCAACTCCGAGACGCCGGACACCAGGTTGCCAACGAACGTGCGGACCACGGCCGATGCCACGTGCTCGTGCGCCACGCGAAACGATCCATCACGCCACAATTCCCCCACGGTGGTCAACAGCGGCATCAGGAACCGCTCGATCAGCGCATTGCGTCCCAGGGAGACCGAAGCCCGCGAGAGCGCCGCCTCGAGCGCCGCCACGTCCAGATCACGCGCCGCCTCGAGCGCCGCGTCAAGATGATGGTCGGGGGTTCCTTCGGCCCACGGATCGACCTTCCCCTTGCGCGGCGACGGCGCACGGGACCGCGGGACGGAGGATCCGCTGCCGGCGTCCTCCGCCGCCATCTCCTTCAAACGCCGGGTCGACAGGCCGGCCACCTGCTTGATGCCGCGGCCGGCTTTCGTCACCTGACGAAGCAGCATCAGGCGCTCGAGATCCTCATCGGTGTAGAACCGCCGCCCGCCGGCGGAACGCGTCGGCACGACCGCTTCGTAGCGCCTCTCCCAGACCCGCAGCACATCGGCGGTCAGGCCGGCGCGGCGCGCCGCTATCTGGATGGGGTGCCGGTTCGCCAGTTCCTTCGGGCTGCCTTTCATGATGCGGTAGTGTAGGTGCTGTCCAGAAATTGTCAAGATCGCCGAACCGGCCGCCTGGCCACCTCCGGAAGTCGCTCGAAGACACCCCTTGACTTGATCGTATTGTCCATGTATTGTCTAGGACGTTATCGAGACAGCCCGGCCGCGGAAGAAGGCGGCCCATGGAGAAAGGGAGGACAGGATGAAGACCATGGACGTGGTGGCGGCAGCTCTTCTTGTCGTAGGAGGACTGAACTGGGGTCTCGTGGGGGTCCTGGGGTTCGACCTGGTGGCAGCGATCTTCGGTGACGCCAGCGCGCTGAGCCGAATCATCTACTCGCTGGTCGGCCTGGGCGCCCTCTACCAGGCGATGCAGTGGAAGGCCATCCGGCGGCGCTGGAGCGCGGGCCTGGCGAGGGCCTGATCGCGGGAGAGATTGGACGGTGGCAGAAGCAGTCTCATTCGAGAAGTCTCATTCCAAGGGAGGCGACCGATGCATGTTCGCGCGTTGACCGGTTCAGTTGTGGCGGTGCTGCTCGTCGGCACCATGTCGACCGGCCATTTCGTGGCCGGGAATCAAAGCAAGAATTCCAAAGGGGAGGCACCAACAATGGATATCGTCGATACAGCGGTTCAGGCCGGATCGTTCGGGACACTCGTGACCGCGCTCAAAGCGGCAGGGCTCGTGGACACTCTGAAGGGCACGGGACCGTTCACCGTCTTCGCTCCGACCGACGAGGCCTTCGCCAAGCTGCCAGCGGGGGCTCTGGATGGCCTGCTCAAGGACAAGGCGAAGCTCGTCGACGTGCTCACCTACCACGTGGTGGCCGGCAAGGTGATGGCCGCCGACGTCGTGAAGATGAGTTCGGCGAAGACCGTCGAGGGACAGAGCCTGACCATCGATGCGAGCAAGGGCGTGAAGGTCGACAGCGCCACCGTCATCAAGACCGACATCGTGGCCACCAACGGCGTGATCCACGTCATCGATTCGGTCGTGCTGCCGAAGCAGTAACGAATCAAGCAGGGCGGTCCGGCCCGGGCGCCGGAATCGTCCCGACACGAGGGCCGCGAGGCGGTCGGAGAGAGGGGCTACTACGGACCTCGCCGACGGCCTCGTGCGCCTGTGGGCGGCCTCAACCCTCCCGGCCGCTCCAGCTCCGCGATCGCCTCATCCACCCGCGCCAGGGCCCGCAGCGTCCGGTCGATGTCGTAGCCGTAGCCGATCCGGATGTACCGGCCGATCCCGAAATGCGAGCCCGGAGTGATCAGGACCGAGTGTCGGGTCCGCAGTCGGTCGAAGAGCGCGGTCGACCCGATCGGCAGGTTGTATTTCACAAGCGCGATGGCGCCGGCCTGCGGCGGGACGTAGTCGAGGATGTCGTCGTGCGACCTGATCCATTTCTCGACGCGCGGCAGGTTGCGCCGGAGGATGGCGCGCGTCCGCGCCAGCAGCTCCTCCCGCCGCTTGGGCAGCATGGCGACCGCCGCCAGCCGATCGGAGACGAGGGTCGGGGTCAGCGTCGTGTAGTCGTGGTACCGGCAGAGATGCCGGACCGTTTTCTCCGGCGCGACGATCCAGCCGATCCTCAGCCCCGGCATCCCGAACGCCTTCGACAGCCCGGCGGTGACGATGACCTTGTCGTACCGGCCCCAGAAGGTCGGCGAGGTACCGCTCCGTACCTCGGCGCCGCGGTAGACTTCGTCCGACACGATCCAGGCATTGGCCCGGCGGGCGACGCGCACGACGGCGTCCATCTCCTCCTCCGTGAGAACCGAGCCGGTCGGATTGTTGGGGTTGGTCACCATGATCGCCCGGGTGCGCCGGCCGACGGCGCTCTCCAGGCTCCGCGTGTCGAGGGCCCATCGGGCCGGGTCCCGGCGCTCCGTCAGCCGAAAGGTGTCGGTCCGCCCTCCGAAGGCGCGCCCCAGCCCCCACCCCTGCAGGTAGTTCGGGATCATGAAGGCCAGCCGGTCGCCGGGATCGAGCAGCGCCCAGAGGGCGGTGAAGTTGGCCTCCGACCCGCCGTTGGTGACCAGGATGTTTTCCGGCCGAGCCCCGTCGTAGAAGTCCGCGATCGACTCGCGCAGGGCCGGCGAGCCGTCCGAGTGCGGATATTTCAGCGTCAGGGCGAAGAAGGCGTCCCGCTCCCCCTCCGGCACCAGATCCCCGATGGCAACCGGCAGGATGCCGCTCTCGGAGAGGTTGAACTCCACCTCGTCCTCGTACAGGCACTGGGTCCGCTCCATGCGGAACAGGTCGATGCGCATGGCGCGAGGATAGCAGGCCGGCGCCCGGACAGGCTTTTACGGCGCGACGATCTTGAACGGCGCCGACGAGGCGAGCGACCGGTACCCGTCGTCGAGGAGCATCCGGATCTCGTAGATTCCGGGTCCGAGCGGCCAGGTGAGGTAGCCCGGGGCCGAGTCGGCGTTGAACGCGGCGCTCCCCTCGATCGCCGTGTGCGTGTACCCGTAGAGCAGGTAGTGGCCGTTGCCGCCGTACCCGGAGGTCCGGGATGAATTGACCGGGCTCTCATCGGTGTCGCCGGGCCTATAGATCGCCAGCCAGTCCCAGCGCATCCCCGGCGCGTTTTTCCACGACACCTGGATCGGCTCGCCGGTCGTGTAGACACTCTTGGAGGTGGCCACCTCGCTGGGCGATCCCGGAGGATAGAGCCAGAAGGAGCTGCGGGAGAGGATGGCGCCACGGGAGTCGAGGAGGGCCGCGTCGTAAGCCCCAGGGACCAGGCCGGCAGTCGGGAAGGTCAGGGTGCCATCGGTCGGAGCCGCGTTGCCCGTCGGCCGCTGGATCACCGCGCTGGCCGCCGCCCCACCCGCCGGGAGGATCGCCACGCTCTCACCGCTCCGGCCGCGCGCGTGGAACAGCACCGACTGGCTGTCGCCGACGAACAGCCGACGATCGGAGACCGCCACCAGGATCGGCGCCGCGCCCGGCGTCACGTCGAAGGTCGAGACCACCCCGCGGTGGTCGGTGGGATAGGGACTGACGGCGACCCCGACGTCGGGGTTGCCGATCTCCCCGACGATCGTGCTGGCGCGGGGAACCGCCGGCCCGGCGGCGAGCACCCAGTCGATCCGATCGTGCACCTCGTCGCGCACCGTCTCCGGCCCGCCGGGCGTCCAGGTGAAGCCCGGGACGGCGACCGGGTCGGGATGGACGGCGCGGTATGCGTCGCGGAACCCGGCGCCGGCCAGAGCACGGCTGACTGGCCAGTCGAACGGGAAACGCACAACCGGCCGCACCGCCGCGACCGCGGTGGTCCAGTCGAGGTGCGACGGCGAGTTGAAGTCCCCGGTCAGGAAGACCGGGATGCCGGCCGCGAGAAGTCCCGGCAGCTCGCGGAGCTGGTCATGGATCGCCGGCAGCCGGACCGACTGCTCCAGCGCCAGAAGCTCCGCCGCCGTCCCGCCGTCGCGCACCAGGTAGGGGCCGTACGGATCGGACGGGAGGTGGACGTTCATCAGCGCCGCCACCTTGCCGGGCGCCAGCTGGACGAAGATGTAGACGCCATTGCCGCCCGGCGGGTCGATCAGCGGGTAACGGGAGACGATCTGCATCCGCTCGCTGGCGTACCAGCCGAGGGCCTGGGCGATCGGGTGGGTGTTGTGCTCCCCCTCCTCGAGGCCGACGACATCGGGAGCCGCCAGACGGATCGCCTCGATCACCTGGGCGAGCGTCTCGGGACAGCCATCGGGGCGGAGGCAGAAGTTGCCGTTGTCGAGATTCAGCTCGTCGCCACCGTAAAAGATGTTGATGGTCATGACACGCAGTGGGACCGTTGCCGGGGCGGGCCCGCCGGCCAGAGCGACGGGCGGACCGCCGAGGACCAGGGCGGCAATCCAGGCGATAACGAGCGTCAGGAGGAAGGGAACGGTCGAGCGGATCGCGCGGCGCCTCATAAGAAGCCCTCCGGATGCGGGGAATTCGAAGCGATTCAGGTTGACTCATTGTAACAAGGAAGCGCAGGGTTCGGCCGCGCTGGTCTGCCCTATAATGCGGGCTTCGTGTCATGGGGGCTTCGCGCAACCGAGGCGGGAGACGCGCCTTTCTCTGGGGGGTCGCAGATGGCCAGCTTGCCGGTGATTCGCAGAACATTCTCGGGGCGCCCCCTGGCGCTCGTTGCCGTCGTCCTCGCGGGCGCCACGCTTACGGCGTACGCCACGGCCCGTCTCACCTACCCGGAGACGCGGCGCGTCGACGTCACCGACACCTTGCACGGGAAGGCCGTACCCGACCCGTATCGCTGGCTCGAGCAGGACCCGCGCACCTCGCCCGAGGTGGCGGGCTGGATCGCCGCCGAGAACAAGGTCACCCAGGCCTGGCTGGCGCAGGTGCCGGAGCGCCAGAAGATCCACGATCGCCTGAAGGAGCTCTGGAACTACGAGCGCTTCACGCCGCCGAACAAGACGGGCGGGCGCTGGTACTACAACCGCAACACCGGCCTGCAGAACCAGTCGGTGCTGTATGCGATGGAGACCCCGAGCGGCGAGTCGAAGATGATCCTCGACCCCAACGAGTGGTCGGCCGACGGCACCGTCGCGCTGGCCGGCCTCTCGGCGAGCGACGACGGGCGCTGGCTGGCCTATGCCCGGTCGGGGGCCGGCTCCGACTGGCAGGAGTGGCGGGTGCGCGACCTGGCGAGCGGGCGCGACCTCGACGACAACCTGCAGTGGACCAAGTTCACCGGCGCCGCCTGGACGCACGACGGCAAGGGCTTCTTCTACAGCCACTACGACGCGCCGCCCGAAGGGCAGGCGTTCCAGGCGGTCAATCGCGACCAGAAGCTCTTCTATCACCGCCTCGGCGCGCCGCAGGCGGAGGACACGCTCGTCTACTACCGCGCCGATCAACCCGACTGGGACTACGCCGGCCAGGTGACCGAGGACGGCCGGTATCTCGTGATCTCGATCCACAAGGGAACCGACCCGAAGAACAAGCTCCTCTACAAGGACCTCACCGAGCCGTACGGCATGATGGTGGAGCTGATCCCCACCTTCGACAACGAGTATGAATTCCTCGGGAACGACGGCGCCACCTTCTACTTCCAGACCGACCTCGACGCGCAGAAGGGGCGAATCATCGCCATCGACATTCGCCAGCCGGCGCGGGAGAAATGGCGCACCCTCGTTCCCGAGGCACAGGAGGCGATCCAGGGGGTCGATCTGGTCGGCGACACCTTCGTCGTGTCGTACCTGAAGGACGCCGTGTCGCGCGCCCGCGTCTTCCGCACCGACGGCTCACCCGTGCGCGACGTGACCTTCCCGGGCCTCGGCAGCGCCTTCGGCTTCAACGGCAGGCGCGACTCGACCGAGGTCTTTTACTCCTGGACCTCGATCAACACCCCGCCCAGCGTCTACAAATACGATCTGAAGTCCGGCGAGAGCGTTCTCTGGAAGAGCCCCAAGATGACCTTCAAGCCGGAGGACTACGTCGTCAAGCAGGTGTTCTACGAGAGCAAGGACAAGACGCGCATCCCGATGTTCATCGCGCACCGCAAGGAAGTGCGCCTCGACGGGAACCGGCCGACGCTCCTTTACGGCTACGGCGGCTTCAAGATCTCGCTGACGCCCACCTACTCGCCGGCGCGCATCGCCTGGATGGAGCGGGGCGGCGTGTTCGCGATGCCGAATCTGCGCGGCGGCGGCGAGTACGGCGAGGCGTGGCACCATGCCGGCACCGGGAAGCTGAAGCAGAACGTCTTCGACGACTTCATCGCCGCCGCCGAGTGGCTGATCGCCAACAAGTACACGACACCGGCGAAGCTCGCCATCTCGGGCGCCAGCAACGGCGGCCTGCTCGTCGGCGCCTGCGTCACGCAGCGCCCCGACCTGTTCGGCGCCACGCTGCCGGCGGTCGGCGTCATGGACATGCTGCGCTTCGATCAGTTCACCGCCGGCCGCTACTGGGTCGACGACTATGGCAGCGCCAAGGACCCGGAGATGTTCCCGGTCCTCCTCGCCTACTCGCCGTACCAGAACATCAGGCCGGGAACCAAGTACCCGGCAACCCTGATCACCACCGCCGACACCGACGACCGGGTGATCCCGGCCCACTCGTTCAAGTTCGCCGCCGCCATGCAGAAGGCGCAGGCGGGCGATGAGCCGGTCCTGATCCGGATCGAGTCGGCCGCCGGCCACGGCGGCGGCAAGCCGACCGGCAAGCAGATCGAAGAGGCGGCCGACCAGCAGGCCTTCCTAGTCAAGGCGCTCGGGATGAAAGCCGGCTCGCACTAGACGAGCGTCCAGGTGACGCTCGCCCCCGGCAGCCGTATTGGATCGTACGAAGTCACCGCAGCGACTCCACGGGGCGCCTCGAGGTTTACGTGCGCTCGCTCGACAACGGCGAGGAGTGGCGTAACTCGAAGGGCGGCAGGGCCAACCCGGTCTGGAGACATGACGGCAAGGAGCTGTACTACCTCGATAATCGAGGCTTCATCGTGGCGGTCCCGACGACCCTCGGCGCCCGATTCTCCATGGGCACGCCGGAGACGCTGTTCACGGGCCTGCTGGAGGATTCCAGCGGGCGGCAATACGCCGTGACCCTGCATGCCGCACCTCGACAGGTCAGAACAGCACGCCGATCCCCGCTCCCGAGCCGGCCGGGCTCAGGGAAACCGCAAACGAGAGCGCCGCCGCATAGGATCGGGGGGTCACGGCGAAGATGGCCAGAGCGGACACGCCCTTATCGACGGTCGTCTCCTCGGAGAGGAAACTGGGGATGCCGAACAGGAAGCTCGTATCGCCGTAGCTGGTGACCACCTTCTCGTACCTGCCGTAGCCGGCGCCCACTGTCAGCCAGGGCATGACTCTCACCGCAATACCGAGCTCCCCTGCCGATTCGTCGGTGATCGTCGAGTTCACCTGCGCCTCGTGATCGTCCTTGAGGGTTGGAAACATGCGCGCGAACAGGCCGACCCGCTTCGGTGAGGTCCACGAGACCAGAAAGCTGGTGCCGTTCGACGATGGGCCGAACGCCAGCACGATCTCGTGGCGCGCCTTCGCTACAGGCGCCCCGGTTGCTCCGGCCGCCTCCACGGGATGCCCCGCCAGCACCGCGGCCATCGCGGTCACGGCCAAGAAGATCGTGCGCGAAGCGATCACGGCCGGTCCCTCCGTCACTTCGACTCCCTGGGAGGCCGAGAAGAAATAATACGCCCGGGAATCCGCCGAAGCGATTGCCGTCCGTGGCTTTCATCGATAGAGGCCGACGGTACTCCCCCATTCGCGTCATCTTTCTGCCCGGTTCGGGGGATACCTTTCCGCGCGCCGCGGGGATAACGTTAGCGGGCATGCAGAGAGTGCTGCTCACGAGCGTCTGCCGGCCCCTGGGAGTTCGATACGGCGACGCCGAGAGCGTCGGCTACGAGCTGCTCCACCGCCAGGTCACGCGGGCGCAGGGGATCTTCAGCCCGCGCTCCCATCACGTTCACTTCGGCCTCGAATACATCGCCGAGAACCTGGAAGCGCCGACGACGGTGCTGCAGTATCCGTCGAAGCGGGAGCTGATCCGGGAGCTGCGCCTCGGCTATGACGTCGTCGGGGTGTCGTTCCTGATCGCCGGCTACCATCGCCTGAAAGAAGTGGTGGCGCTGATCCGGAAGCACTCGCCGCGCTCGCAGGTTGTGCTGGGAGGGTATGGCACCGTCCTCTCCGATGACCTGCTGCGCCCGTTCTCCGATCACGTCTGCCGCGAAGAGGGGGTCGCCTTCATGCGGCGCCTGCTCGGCGAGCCGGAGATCCCGCTGCCGCACCGGCACCCGGTGATCGTCAACCCGTTCCGGATCTTCGGGAAGAACATTTCGGAGACGGGCGTCGTGCTCGCGGGACTCGGCTGTCCCAACGGGTGCGACTTCTGCTGCACGTCGCATTTCTTCAAGCGGAAACACATCCGGCTGCTGCCGACGGGCGCCGACATTCATCGCGTCATCGAGCGCTACCACGAGATTTCACCCGAGATGTCGATCATCATCCTCGACGAGGATTTCCTCCTGAATCGCAAGCGGGCTATGGAGTTCCGCGACTGCGTCGTGAAGGCCGGCAAGCCGCTGTCCATCTTCGCCTTCGCGAGCATCCGCGCGATCAGCCAGTACAAGGTCACGGAGATCCTGGAGATGGGGATCGACGGGGTCTGGATCGGCTACGAAGGGACCAGGTCGGGGTACGCCAAGCAGTCGGGGCGCCCGGCGGAGGAGATCTTCCGGGAGTTCCGCGAGCACGGCATCAAGATCCTCGCGTCGATGATCGTGGGGTTCCCCTACCAGACCCCGGAGATCATCGAGGAGGAGCTGACCGGCCTGCTCGCCCTCGAGCCGACGTTCACGCAGTTCATGATCTACGGGCCGAGCCCGGGAACGCCGTTTTACCAGCGCGTGGTGGACGAGGGGCTGTTTCATCCCGAGATCGCCGCGGACCCGGAGCTTTTCTGCCGGAAGGGAAGCGGCTTCTACGCGCTGGTGAAGCATCCGGCCATGGAACCCGCCGAGATCGAAGGCGCGCAGAGGCGCTGCTTCGAGGAGGACTTCCGCCGTCTCGGCCCCTCGATCTACCGGTCGGTCGAGACCTGGCTGCTGGGCGCCCGGAAGCTCAAGGAGTCGCCCTCCCCGATCCTGCGTGCGAAGGCGGCGCTGACGGCACGGCAGATCCGGGAGGCCTACCCCATCTTCCTCGCCGGCCGGCTCTTCGGCCCCACCGCCGCAGTGCGCCGGCGGATCGCCGACCTCGAGCGCCGGGTGCATGCCGAGATGGGCGCTCCCACGCTGAGGGAACGCCTCGCCTCGATCGCCGTCCTGGGTCTGGCCGCCTGGACCGCGCTGACGCTGAAGCTCGATCTCTTCCAGCACCCGCGTCTCATCCGGC
>JAYUCR010000150.1:0-2065 GCA_043740165.1 Acidobacteriota bacterium
CTTGGAGAGCCGCCGGTGTTCAGCGAGACGGCGGGGTCCAGCGTGCCGTCACCGCGGCCATGGACCAGCGACAGGCCGGCGCCGGTGTACAAACCGGTATGGGAGTTGAACGACCCCCGGTTGACGACCAGCAGGTCGAGGTGGGAATCGTCGTCGAGGCGCGCCGGAATGATCGTTTGCGCGAATACCCCGACGCTGACGAAAGGCAGCGGGAGGACCGGCCCCCCGGTCACCATGGGCTGATTGGGTGGAGGTGTGCTCCCGCCGGGTGTCGTGAGCTGCAGCCCAGCCAGGATCAGGCCAACCGCGAGCCAGCGGACCGATCCGTGCATCAATCGGCCGCCACGACGGCGCGGCCGGAAATCGTGTCCTGGCATGCAATCCTCGGTGAGCGCGAGCGGATGACGGGAGTATACAGCGATCGGGCCGTGTCGGGAGGGAATCCTGCCCGGTCCGGGCCTGAGAAACTCTTAGGGCGCCGGGATCTGCGGCGGGATGTACGGCAGGGTCCAGGTGAGCAGCCACGACAGGGCCAGCACGATCGGCGCGTGGAACATCAGCTGCAGGATCGAGTAGCCGGCCAGATCGCGCGCCCGGACGTTCAGGATTCCCATCAGCGGCAGCATCCAGAACGGATTGATCAGGTTCGGCAGCGCCTCGGCGGCGTTGTAGATCTGCACCGTCCAGCCGAGGTGCACATGCCAGGTGCTGGCCGCCGCCATGACGTAAGGCGCCTCGATCACCCATTTGCCGCCCCCCGACGGGACGAACAGCCCGAGCGCCGCGGAGTAGATCGCCACGACGATCGGGAAGGTCGTGCGCGTCGTCAGGCGCACGAAGAGGGCGGCGAGGGTCGGGGCGATGGCGGTCTTCGCGATCAGGCCGAAGATGCCGGCGTAGAACGGAAACTGGATCAGCACCCCCGCGGTGGCGGGGACCGACCGCGCGACCGCCTGCAGGAAGGAGCTCGGCCGGGCGTGCAGGAGAAGCCCCAGCGCCAGGAACGCCAGGTTGAAGTTGTTGAGATCGACCGCCGCCACGAATCCGCGGGCGCGCACCTGCATCCCGAGATAAACAGTCATGATGAGGGCGACCAGGATCGCCGGGATCGGGTTGCGATCGAGGCGCTCCCCCGCGGTGCGCGGCTCCGCGGAGCGCGCCTCCGACTCTGCTATCACCAGCGGCTCGAAGCGCACCCCCATCTCCTCGGCGGTGCGGGCCGCTTCGGGCGCCGGGCAGGAGAACCAGGCGACCGCCACCGAGACGGCGATCAGCACCCCGGCCAGGAGCAGGCTCTGCCACAGGAAGAGGGTGCCGGAGAGCGGGATGACACCGGTCACGGGCAGAAGCGCCGCCGGGATGGACGAGCGGCTGGCCTGCAGGAGCGCCGCCGACGACGAGAGTCCCAGCGCCCAGACGCTGCCGAGACCGAGATAGGCCGCGGCGCCGAGGGCGCGGTAGTCGACGCGCGGCACGCGCCGCGCCACCTCGCGGACCAGGAGACCCGTGAAGACCAGCGACAGCCCCCAGGACAGGAGCGACGCGAGCATGGCGAAGAAGGCGACCATCGCCACGGCATGCCGCGGGGTGGAGGGGACCGCCGCCAGCCGCGCGATGAGGCGGCTGACGACCGGGGCGCTCGCGACCACGAAGCCGCCGACGATCACCAGCGCCATCTGCATGGTGAACGGGATCAGGCTCCAGAAGGAATCGCCGAACTGCGTGACCAGGTTCGCCGGCTTTTCCCCCAGGAGAAGGCCGAAGGCGAAGACGAGAAGCACCGCCCCCAGCGCGAAGACGAACGCGTCGGGGAACCAGCGCTCGCAGGCGTCCGAGATCGCCATGCCGGCTCGGACCAGGCGGCCGCCGTCGCGGCTCACCATTCCCCTTCCACCCCGAGCCCCGGTTCCACGCCGAGTCCCGGGCCGTCGGGCAGAACGAGGCGCCCCGCCTCCACCCTGACGCCCCGGAACGGATCGTTGGCGATGAGGAGATTCCCGTCGAGATCGGCGTGATCGACGAGCGGCGCCAGGTGCGCCGCCGCCGTGATCCCGATCGAGGTTTC
>JAYUCR010000151.1:0-5087 GCA_043740165.1 Acidobacteriota bacterium
GCCATCGCGGTCGGCATCGGCCTGGGCGGTGGTGCCGGCGACCACCGGCGAATTGAAGGTCAACGGGCAGTTGTCCACCGCGTTGGGGACGCCGTCGCCGTCGTTGTCGGTGAGTTGGCAGTCGTCGCCGACGCCATCATGGTCGCCGTCCTGCTGGGTGGGATTGGCGAGGGCGGGACAGTTGTCGCACAGGTCGCCGATACCATCGCCGTCGGCGTCGGCCTGGCCCGGATCGTAGGCGAAGGGACAATGGTCCCCCGTCCCGATGCCATCGCCGTCGGGATTGGTGAAGTCGTCTTCACCCGCGACACCGTCGCGGTCGCCGTCGCACAGCGGGTCGACGTAGTACACCGTGAACGACCCGTCACCCACCTCCGCCGGGGTGAGATTGAGAAAGAGGTGGGTCGCGTCGTCGGCGATGGTCGACAGGGCGCCGCCGCCGCGGAACAGCCCGGGGCTGCCGGGCACCGCCTCCAGCGTGAAGCGCTTCGTCCCGGGGGCCGTGACCTGCCAGACGCCGTCGTTCGACAGCACGCGGCCGGGGGATACCGCTGCCACCTCGACCGAGGGACGGGCGGCGGTGCAGTCGCCGCCGGTACCGCAGGCCGTATTCGTGGTGCAGGCGCCGCCAGGCGTCGTCGTGGCGCCGGGGCCGATCGCGACACACTTGGCGTCGTACACGGTCACGACGATCGTGCTGTCGCACTCGTACACCGACGTCCGATCGACGGCGATAGTGGCGCACTGGCCGCCCGCCGGCTGCCCGACCCCGCCGAAGCGGCTGCAGGCGGGCGGGTTGCCCATCGCCGCCTCATCTTGAGGATGCCACTCGCGCCATTCGAACACCACGTCGTCGATGCCGGCGCCGTAGTCGGTCGCGTGGCTGGTGCTCTCGAGGGCCCAGAAGCCGATGCCGATGAGCCAGCGGTTCCCGGCGCTGCCCGGCAGGCTGAACAGGGTGTTCTCGATCGGGTTGACCGCGAGCAGGCTGGCGAAACCTCCTTCGTAGCCGATGAGCGACGCATCGAAGTTGCGCGCCGGACCGGCGACCGTGTTGTCCTCGGCGCGGCAGGTGCCGCCGCCGATGAGACACGGATCGCCCGCGACGCCGGGCGCGCAGGGAGCCTTGTCCCGGGTTCCGCCGTCGCACACGCCGACGACCGCGGCGCCGGGCCGCGGGTACGGCAGGAAGTCGGGCGGTGCCTCCGGGATCGGGCTGGAGCTGTTCGGATTGGTGTTCGAAGTGAACCCGGTGAAGCCGGTCTCGTCGCCATCGAGCGATCCCGAGTTGTTCGGGTTCGTGAACGACCCGAAGGTCCGCTGCCGCGGCTGCACGCTCGCCGGGTTGATCCCGGAGCCGGGGAAATACTGCAGCGCGAATCGGAAGGTACTGTACGGCCAGCCGCCGGCACGCCGCGCGTAGTAGACATCCGAGTGGCCCGACAGGAGGCTGTTGCCGCCGTCGTTGTCGGCATCGTTGTCGATGTTGACGCCGCCGCCGGCATACCCGTCGGCGGTCTGCAGGTTGGCGTTCATGCCGAAGCGCTGGAACTCGACGGTCCAGGGGAAGCCGCGTGCGTCGGCCGCCTGGTTCATTTTGGCGAGGAGGGGCGACGTCAGCACATCGAACAGGATCTCGATCTTGGGGTTCGAGAGGCTGTCGAACGGCTCGGGATAGTTCTCGCAGTAGGGCGCGCCCACTACGGGAGTCGCCAGGTTGCCGTCTCCGGTGTGCCAGATGCCGGCGAGCCCCGCGCCGCCCGAGGTCTGGAAGCCGCACACGCCCCCGGTCACCCGCTCCCACATCGGGTTCGCGGACACGGAAAGAGAAGGCATGCTGTCCGGGTGGCGGAAAGCATTGAAGCCGCCGTTGTTGGCATCGAAGGCCCAGGGAACCTTGTCGCCCGCCGAGGGGGCATTGGCGGCGAGGATGCCGCGGTCGAGGGCACCGTTCGGGATGATGTCGCGCTCGGCTCCGTCGAACGCACCGTTCAGATTGAGATCCTCGCCCATCTCGTTGGTGAAATGTCCCGCGGGCGCGCCGCTGCCGCTCCAGAGGCTCGAGAAGGTCACGTCCTCGCGCGGCACGACGAACCCGAGCACCGGATCGATCGCGTCGGGGGGATCGATGAGGCCGCTGCGGTTGAGATCGCGCACCTCACGGCCGCCGGCCGGGTGGTCGGTCGAGTAGTAGAGCGCCTCGCGGTCGGAGTTGAGGGCATGGTGGAAGATGTACGACTGGCGCGCGATGCGCGCCCCGCGATCCGACGCATCGAGGGTCAGCGTCATGTCGACCGTCCGGCTGGCGACGGGCAGCGCGTTGACCGCGGTGGGATCGACGTACAGGTGGAAGAAGACGCTGTTGGACGCTCCCGCCGGGAGCCGCCCGAGGTCGCGCGGCGAATCGAGGACGCGCACCGCCGCGGCGCCCGGCCCCGATGGTGTCAGGGTCCCGGTCACGCCGGCATAGTCGTCGGAGCGCGAGCGGTTCACGAGAGCCACCCCGTAGGTGACCGTCTCCCCGGCGTCGGGGAACGGATCGTCGTCGCAGCCGCCGCCGACCGAGACCTGGTCGCCGAGGGCCTGGCCGTTCTGCGCGAGGAAGGAGCCGGCGACCAGGTCGGGGGCGCAATTCGCGGTGGCGCGCGCCTCGACGGCGCGCTGCCCGTCCGGGGCGTAGAGGGCCCGCACCGTCTGGCCGGTGTCGGTCTCGAGGATGCCGTCGCCGGCGAGCGGCGGTCCCGCGAGGCGGATCGGGATCGCCGCCGAGGCGGTCGTGTAGGGGGCCGTGCCGGCCGTGAATCCGATGCCGCCCTCCGTATCGACCACGTTGCCGGAGGCGTCGAGCACCTGGAATGTCGTCTTCGCCTGCGACCGGGCAGCGTCCGGCGGGCCGCTCGCGTCGACGATCGTCAGCACCGCCTCCGAAGCGCAGTCGTACTGCACCTGGTCCCACGCCGCGCGGCTCAGCGGATAGATGGCCGGGCCGGCCGGCGGGGCGCTCTCCGCCAGGTAGACCGGCCCCGACACCACCAGGGCATACGGCTGCCCCGGCTGATCGAGCAGGCCGTTGGCGTTCAGGTCCTCGCCGGTGTCCTTCCGGCCGTTGCCGTTGGCGTCTTCATTCATGGTCGAAAGAATCGTGATCTGTCCGGCGATGGCGCCACCCAGACCCCGCTTCACCGTCACCCGCCACAGGCCGGCGTACAGCGGCGAGTCGGCGTAGCTGCGGTCGAAGTTCGGATCGCCCGCCAGATGCACCGCCTCGATCGGATTGCGGCGGTCGTGGATCTCGGTGCCAGATGCGGCGGTGCGCACCTTCGACCACTGATCCGTGATGGCGTTGTTGTGCCCGCCGTCGTAATTGTTGCCGTCGAAGAATTCGTTGTCGGCCGCGGCGTTCGCCGGACAGGCGGCGCCATCGGGCTTCGTGTCGGCCGCGGTCAGGCAGTTGTCCGGACCCGGGCTCTCCACCACCAGGTCGAGATCGTTGATGAGCGGCCCACCGTTGCTGGCGGGGGAGGGGATGTCGGGCCAGGCGAGGGCAATCCGCAGCTGCGCGGTGGTCAGCGCCACGCCGCCGCCCGCCTTCACGATCGTGTGCCCTCCCGCCACCCGGAAGGTATGGCTGCGCGACGTGCTGGTCGTGTTGTTGATCAGCGGCTCGCCGGTCGCGATCGCGTCGAACACCAGGAGCCCGGCCGCCGGGTACTCGCGCGGCAGCCCCGATGCCGGGTGCAGGACGAAGTCGGTCGACCAGTTGGCGAGCGGCAGGACGTCGGTCAGGACCGGGCGCCCATACCCCTGCTCGCTGTTCCCCATGATGCCGATCGGGGTGCCCAGCACCGTGCCGAGGTCCATGGCGCGGGTGCGGCGCAGGTTGCGTTCGTTGGTGTCCTGGCCCTGGGTGCCGAGGCCCCCCTCGTTGAAGTCGGCCGACGCGGCCAGGGCCGCCTTCACCAGCGCGCCCGAGACGTTGGGCACGCGATCGGCGGTCTGCCGGGAGGCGGTCGGGTAGAACCCCTGGGCGAAGTAGTCGCGGATGATGGCGCCGGCCCCGGTCATGTAGGCCGCCGCGAACGAGGTCCCGTAATTCCCCTCGTCGAGCTGCGCCTCGATCGGCGCCAGGTTGTCGTTGTCGCGCGATCGGAAGACCGCGACTCCACCGGGGTAGATGGATGGCGTTCCCAGGAAATCGAACTGCGGAGCCGTGACGATTGGCGCCATCCGCAGCGACTCCGGCGTCGCCGGGCCGCGCGAGCTGTAACTGACCATGGCGCCTTCGCAATCGGTGGCGCCGAAAAAGGTGAAGCAGTCGTCGGTCGAGCCGCCGACCGACACCAGGTTCTTGGCGGTGGAGGGGGCCATCACCTGGATCGCATGCGGGTCACTGGGACTGTCGTCGAGGATGATGCCGTTGAAGAGATCGGGGATGACCCGCAGCATGAGGGCGAGGCGGCCGCTGCCGACCAGGCCGCCGTCGTTCCCCACCGGCGCGAAGATCATGAAGTCGCGGTTGTTGTAGAGGAAGGTGTCGACATCGACCGCCGCTTGTGGATACGTCCCGCCGAGAGTCACCTCCGGCGGGCGGTTCGAGAAGTTCACCGGCGCCCCGAACGGGAGCACCGCGAGGTGCGTCTCCAGGCCGCCGCCGGTGACGCCGGCGCAGGCACCGACGCCGCCCGACGACGGGCAGATCGCGAAGTTCATCCGGTCGAGCAGCGACCCGGGCGACACGTTGCCGCCGCGTTCGACCAGCGTGTTGATGGTGCACTGCGCCGCGCCGGCCGCGTCTTCCATAATGATGCGCGCGCCGCGGGCGACGCCGTCGATGTTGGCGTCGCGCGGCGCCGTGGCGCCGCCGATCCCCGATCGCGAAGCGTAGACGCCGAGGTAGCTCGGGTAGGCGGCGATCACCGAAGCCACCACGTTGCCGTGCGTGCTGCCGCCCGAGAGCGGCGCGTCGCAGGTGGCTCCATCCCCCGACGGGCCGACGATCTGCACCGAGTGCACCTTGCGATGCCGGAACCCTATCGGGAAACCACCCGGCGCTGTCTGGGTGCCGGTCTGCGCGAAGCTCGGCGTGT
>JAYUCR010000152.1:0-2064 GCA_043740165.1 Acidobacteriota bacterium
CCCACGAAGGGCGGCGCGGCCGCCCCGCCGCGCGATCCCTCCGCGGCTGTGGTCTACCGTCTCGATCCCGACTACGGCGCCACGCTGGACGCTGCAACGCCTCCGATCCGCGGCGTGAGCGACATCAGCATCGACGCGCAGGGTCTCGCGGTCATCGCCTCGCCCCGCACCCCGGGGGTGTTCCGCCTCGATGCCCGCGGTCGCATCCAGGAGCGGATCACGCACCCGGGTCCGGACCACATCGCGGCGGCCGAGGGGCTGGCGGTTTACATTTCCGGCAAGCAGCAGATCGCCGTCAACGCGCGCAACTGGAGCGGCACCGACTTCAAGGGGGCCGACGGGCGCGCGCCGATCGACTACGGGCCAATCGCGGTCGATGCGCTGGGGCGCGTCTACCTGCTCGACCGGCACGAGAACGCGGTCCTGATCTACGACCGCACCCGCCGCCTGGCGGGCGCCGTCCGTCCGCCGGCCGGCAAGGAGGGCCGGTTCGTGGACGTCGCCGCGGGGGACGAGAACGGCATCTTCGTGCTCGACGGGCGCAGCCGGACCGTGCTCGAGCTGCACCAGGGGAAGGAGACCCACCGCACCGATCTCGGCGCCACCGGCGTGACCGACCCGATCGCGCTGGCGGTCGACGGGCTGGGCGATCTGTACGTCCTCGACGGCGGCAGCGGTGCGGTGCTGGTGGTCGATCCCGCCGGTCATCGCCTGGCGACGGTTCGCCTTCCCAAGGAGGCGCAGGCCCGGCTCGGCGAGGCCACGGCGGTCGCCGTCGACCCGATGGGGCGCCTCTATCTCGCCGGCCGCAAGTCCGGCGTCGTGGTGCGGCTGCAATGAGCCGCCGCCTGACGGCCACGTTGCTGCTCTGCGCCCTCGCCGGCCTGTCGCCCGGCCCGCTCGTTCCGCCGGCGGGCGCCCAGCAGGAGGAGGACCTGACCGAGAACCTGCGCGCCATGCGCGAGGCCTATGATCGGGCGCACGAGCGGATCGACGAGCTCGACTTCGCATCCGCCGTGCGCGAGCTGCAGGCGCTCATCGATCCGCACCAGGGGGCCCCGGCCTCCGGCGTCAGCCTGGAGGAGCAGAAGGTGCTGTGCGCCGCCTACGACCTGAGGGCCCGCGCCTACTTCAATCTCGGCAACCTCAAGGCCGCCGAGGCGGACTTCGGGTCGCTGATCAGGCTCGACCCGTCCTACGCCATCGACCGCCAGACCCTTTCCCCCAAGGTCGTCGACCTGTTCGACCAGGTGCGCCGGCGCCTCATCGGGATCCTGAGACTGCAGACAGACCCGCCGCGCGCACGCGTGCGTCTCGACGGCGAGCCGGTCGACGCGGCCGTCCCGAGCGGCATCGGGCTCCTCGCCGGCAGTCATGCGCTGCGCGTCGAGCTGGAAGGTTACGATCCGTTCACCGAGACGATCGCCGCCGCCGGAGGGGCCGAGGTGCGCCGCGCCGTCCGCCTGCGCCCGAACCGCAGGACGCTGGAATTCATCACCGTGCCGGCCGGCGTCACCGTCACCGTCGATGGCGTGCCGGCGGGCACGTCGATCGGCCCGGCCCCGCCCGAGGTGGAGGCGCTCGCGGGACAATTCCAGTTCGATCCCAAGCTGGCCTCGGCCCCGCTCGCGGTGCCCCTGGTCGCCGCCGGCGATCACAAGGTCACCTTCGATCGCGACTGCTTCGTGCCGCAGACGCTCACCGTCAAGGTCGAGATCGACGCGGAGCAGAACCGGGCGCTGCGCTTCGCACCGGTCCTCATGAAGGACGCGAAGACCGAGCTCCAGGTCAGCTCGGTGCCGTCGGGGGCCGAGGTGATGGTGGACGGCACGCGCCAGGGGACCACCCCGGTCACTCTCACGGGGCTGTGCGGCGGCGACCGCGACATCACGATCGCCAAGGCCGATGTCGGACGCTGGAGCGAGCGGGTGCGCGTGGCGGTCGGGCAGTCGAACGCGCTGAACATCCACCTGCGCCCGACGTTGCTCTATGCCGGGACGTTCCGGCTGGACGAGTGGGGGCGCGCGGTCTGGAGCGACGAGGACAAGCCGCTCCTCGAAGCCC
>JAYUCR010000153.1:0-2063 GCA_043740165.1 Acidobacteriota bacterium
ATGGGCTGCTTCTGGGGCGCGGAGCGGAAATTCTGGGAAGCCCCCGGCGTGCACTCGACGCAGGTCGGCTACGCCGCCGGCACCACACCGAACCCGACGTACGAGGAGGTCTGCTCCGGGCGCACCGGGCATGCCGAGGTGGTGCGCGTCGTCTTCGACCCGTGCGTCACGTCGTACGCGGCGCTCCTGAAAATCTTCTGGGAGAACCACGACCCGACGCAGGGAATGCGGCAGGGGAACGACATCGGCGCGCAGTACCGCTCCGGGATCTACGCCTTCGGCGACGCCCAGCTTGCCGCGGCCATGGCGTCCCGAGACGCCTATCAACCCGTTCTGCGCGCCGCGGGCTTCGGCCCGATCACCACCGAGATCCTCCCGGCGCCGGAGTTCTACGACGCCGAGGAGTATCACCAGCAGTACCTGGCCAAGAATCCGCGCGGCTACTGCGGCATCGGCGGCACCGGCGTCGCCTGCCCCGTCGGCCTGGCGGCGCGGTGATATTCTCCGCCGCATGCTTCTCGAACGTGTGCTGCATCCGCGCTGGCTGTCGAACTCCTGGGTGGCCGCCGACCATGAAGGCGGGACGGCGATCGTGGTGGATACCGGCGGGCCCCTGGAGCCGATCCTCGATCTGATTCGGGCACACCGGCTGCGCGTCACGCACATCCTGAACACGCACCACCACGGCGATCACACGGCGGAAAACGCCGCGCTCAGGAAGGCCACCGGGGCGCGGCTGTGCGCCCACCGACTCGATGCGCCCGGCATCGAGGGCGTGGATGACGCGCTGGAGGACGGGCAACTGATCCGGAGCGGTGAGCTCACGATCAAGGTCCTGCACATTCCGGGGCACACGGCAGGGCAGGCGGCCTACCTGATCAACGATGAGGTCTGCTGCACCGGCGACACGCTGTTCCGCGGCTCGGTCGGCAGCACCACCGCCCCGGGACACACGACCTTCACCGATCTGAAGCGATCGCTGGTGGAGCGGCTGATGACGCTGCCGGATGCGACGCGCCTGGCTCCCGGACATGCCGACCCCTCCAGCATCGGGGAGGAGCGCAGTCGGAATCCCTTCCTGCGGGTGATGCTGGGAACGGCGGAGGAGGGGAGTGAGCCGGCGCGTTATGCCGGCCGCGAGGTCTCGCTCATCGTCTGGGGGCGCGACTACGACGCCGGGTACAAGGCATGGGTGCGCTTCCCCGATGGGGAGGAGGCCACGGTGCCGGGATCGCGCGTCGAGCGCCGGAGCGGATCGTGAGCGAGGCCACCGCCATCCCCGACACCCCGGAGCTGCGCACGCCGCTCATCCGGTTCGATGGCGTCTGGGTCAAGCTCGAGTACCTGAACCCGAGCGGCAGCGTCAAGGACCGGGTGGCGCGGCATGTCCTGCTCGACGGCCTGCACAGCGGCCGCCTGCGCTCCGGGGACGAGGTGATCGAGCCGACCTCGGGCAACGCCGGCATCGCGCTGGCCTACTGGGCGCGCCTCCTCGGCCTTCAGGCCGTGATCTTTATGCCGGAGAACATGACCGAGGAACGCAAGACGATCATCCGTTCGCACGGCGGACGGCTGAGGCTCACGCCCGAGCGGGAGGGTGTCGTCGGCGCGATCCGTCGGGCGCATGAGTACGCCGCCGCGGGGCCGGGACGGACGTTGTTCGACCAGTTCGAGGACGAGGCCGGGGTGGAAGCGCAGGCGATCATGGGCGCCGAGGCGCTCGAGCAGGCGCGCGCCGCCGGCCTTCAGGCATTCGACGCGGTGGTGGCCGGCATCGGCACCGGCGGAACGCTGATCGGCGCCGGTGGCTATCTCAAGCGGCTGCATCCGGCCACGCGATTGATCGCCGTCGAGCCGGATCAGAGCCCGTACGTCTGCACCATCCTCTTCCCCAACGTCGCGCACCCGCCCGCCGGGCCGCCCCTCATCCCAGGGCCGGCCGCAGTCTGCCATCTTCAGGAAGGGATCGGCGACGGCCTCGTTCCGGGGATCGTGCAGCGCCACCGGGCCCTGCTGAACGAGGCGGTGCTGGTCAGCGATGCCGAAGCCCTCGAGGCGACCCG
>JAYUCR010000154.1:0-5040 GCA_043740165.1 Acidobacteriota bacterium
ACCGGCTGATGCACCGCCGGCTGGTGGTGCCGCGCCGGGCGCGGGCGCTTCGGGCCCCGGTGTTCCCCGGCAGCCGACGGTGAATGAGGCCGCGACGACGGCGAGCGCCAGGATCGATCGGTTCATGGGGCATCCTCCTCGCCGACGGCGCGCCGCAGCCGCGCGGCGGCGAGCGCGGCGTCCAGACAGGCCCGGTAGTAATCCTCTTTGACCAGAATCGCCGTGCGCCGCGCGTCGAGCAGATCGAGGATGCCGGTGGCGCCGCCATCGTACGACTTGCGGGCCAGCTCGACGAGGGAATCGGCCTGGGCCAGGAGACCCTCCTGGTAGAGCCGCCGCAGATCGCTCGCGGAGCGGAAGCGGCCGTAAGCGTCCGCCACGCTGCTCGACACCAGCAGCCGCGCGGCGTCCACCTCGGCCTCGGCCTGGCGGCGGCCGGCGTCGGCGGCGGCGATGCGCCCCTGGTTCCGATCCCAGACCGGGAGCTTCAACGACAGGCCGACACCGACCATGGCCTCCCCTTGATCGGTGCCGAAGCTCGGGCCGACTCCTATGTCGGGGCGGGGATCGAGCCGCGCCAGGTCGGCGGCGGCGCCTGCGGCGAGGGCCGCGTGGGCGCGCGCCTGGATCTCCGGCTGGGTGCGCAGGGCGCGCGTCAGGAGGTCCGGCAGATCGGCCTCCGGAGCGTTCTGGCCGATCGGTGCGAGGTCAACCGGGGCGGCGAACGAAGTCGCGGCGGCGACTGTGGTCGCCGCGGAGGCCGGCAGCCCGAGGAGCAGATTGAAGACGGCGGTCTCCGCCTGACGCTCGCCCTCCACCTGGCGTACCTCACTCTCGGCACGGCTGACCTCGACCGCCGCCTTGAGCGCCTCGAACGGTGCCGCATCGCCCGCGGCGACGCGAGCCTCGACCGCGGTGTGGATCGCGCGCGCCGCTTCAAGGTTCTCCCGATCCAGATCGAGGATGGTGCCGCTCCAGATGATGCGGTAGAACGATTCCCGAACCTTCAGGAACAGGTCGAGGCGCGCGCTCTCCGCGTCGGCGCGCGCCGCCGCGATCCGTTCGTCCGCCTCGTGCTGCATCAGGCCGCGCTTGCCGTGCCAGGGGATCGGCTGGCGCAGCGTCAGGATCGCCTCGCGGTAATTCCAGGTGTCGGTGAACCATGTGGCGTCGAGCGAAAGATCAGGGTTCGGGTAGAGCCCGGCCTGGTGTCGCAGCCCTTCCTCCACGGCGACCCGCTCCCGCGCGGCGCGCAGCGCCGGGCTCGCCCCCACCGCGAGCCGGATCGCCTCGTCGAGGGTGAGCGATGACGGGGCGGCGGGCGGCGCCGGCGCTTCCGGGGCCGGCCATGCGGACGGGATCGAGAGGGCCGCGGCCAGAGCTGCGGCCGACGCCGCCCGAGCCAGCCGAATCCCGCGGCGGCTCATTTGGTCCAGACGAGGCCGAGGGTCTCGTACCAGTTGCGCGGATGGCGGCGCTGCGCTTCGGCCGGATCGATCGGCACCTTGTAGTGCGGGTTGCCAACCAGGGTCAGGGTTGTCGCCTCGATCAGCCGCATGTAGAGCCGCTCGTTGGCTTCGTCGGTTTCCATGTCCATGGTGATCACAAGTCTTCCCCCCGGCTTCAGCACGCGCGCGAACTCGCGCATGCAGGCGGGCCACAGGTCGCGCGGGATGTGCTCGATGACGCTCAGGCAGAAGACCCGATCGAAATGGCCGTCGGCGAACCGCAACTGATCGGCCGCGAAGGAATGGTAATGCAATTGCGCCGCGCCGCCATTTTTCGGCAGCCCCCAGAGCGATCGGATGCCGGCGAAGCCGAGCAGCGCCCGCTTGGTCAGCGTGCGCGAGTTCTGCGCCAGGGTGCGCGCCTTGTCGTAGCTGTAGCCGCGCCCCTGGTCGAGGGAAGGGTCGGCGACGTGCGCCTCGTGGCCGAGGCCGGCCAGGTAGGGCGCGAACGGACTGCCGCCGCCCCCGACGTCGAGCAGGCGGAGCGGCGCGCGGCCGAGATCGGCCGCCAGCACCGCCCACGGGTACTCCCAGGCGCGCGACCAGTGATCGTAGCCGGTCATGCCCTGCAGCCGACGGCTGCGCGTCAGCAGCGGCCGGAACCAGACCGGCTGCTGCATGAGCGACAGGCGCAGCATTGCACCGTACAGCGTGCGGAATTCCGGGGTGGCGCAGGCACGCATGTCGAGAAGGCGCGACGGCATGGGCGCATCTTAACGGAAATCCGCTAAACTGCCGGTAGGAGTGTGTCCGAGTATTGGCATGGGTCGCGCGCACGGGGAGTGCGCGTTCCAGGCGAGGCGCGAGGAGGAATCGATGTGGTGGCATCGATGACGACGAGTAACGAAGCATGGGGCCGCAATCCCCATGCGCGCGACCCATGCCAATACTCGGACACACTCCTAGGTCCCGGGAGCGCCGGAGGAGTCGCCGCATGAAGTGTCGCCACACGATATTGAGCCTCGCCGTCGCGGTGATCCTTCGCCTTTCCGCCGCGCCGGCGACGGCGGAGCCGCCCAAGACCAAGCCGGGCCCCGCGGCGCCCACGCAGCCCGCCAGGCCCGCGCCCGTGCCGGCGCCGGCGGTCAAGCCCGATACCCCGCCCGCAGGAGCGGGCGCCGGGCTGATGGAGGGGCTCGGCGATCACCACCACCCGATCGCCACCCAGAGCCCCGAGGCGCAGAAGTTCTTCGACCAGGGGCTGAACCTGGTCTACGCCTTCAATCACGACGAGGCGGTGCGCGCCTTCCGCCGCGCCGCAGCACTCGATCCGAAAGCGGCGATGCCGTTGTGGGGGGTCGCCCTGGCACTCGGGCCGAACATCAACCAGGCGCGCGATCCGGCGCGCGACCGCGAGGCCTGCGAGGCCGCGCAGCAGGCGGTGGCGCTGGTGGCGAACGGGCCGGCAAACGAACAGGAATATGTCGCCGCGGTGGCGAAGCGCTACTCCGTCGACTCCCAGGCCGATCGGCGCCAGCTCGACGAGACCTACCGCGACGCCATGCGCGATCTGGCGCGCCGCCATCCCGACGATCTCGACGCCATCACCCTGTACGCCGAGAGCATCATGGATCTCAACCCCTGGAAGTTCTGGTCGAACGACGGCAAGCCGGCCGAGGGGACAGACGTGATCGTGGCGCTGCTCGAGTCGGTCCTGCGCCGCGACCCGTCCCACCCGGGGGCCAATCACTACTACATCCACGCCGTCGAGGCGTCGCCCCACCCCGAGCGCGCCCTCCCGAGCGCGCGCCGTCTGGAAGGGCTGGCGCCGGCGGCCGGGCACCTGGTGCACATGCCGGGGCACATCTACATGCGCACGGGGGACTACGCCGCATCGGTGCAGACCAATCTCAAGGCGGTCGAGGCGGACCGCGCGTACTTCAAGAGCTTCGGCGAGCACGGCATGTACCCGTTGATGTACTACGCGCACAACCTGCACTTCGTCGCGTTCGGCAGCATGTACGAAGGCCGTGCCGCCGATTCTTTGAAGTGGGCCGAGGAGCTGCGGAAGAGCGTCGCCGAGGGGATGCCGCCCGGTGCTCTCCCCTCCGACATGGTGATGATGCTCGAAATGTATATGGCGCAGCCGCTGTTCGCGCAGATTCGTTTCATGAAATGGGACGAGATCCTGCGAGCACCGGCGCCCGACCCGCGGCTGGTGGTCGGCATGGCGCTCTGGCACGCTGCGCGTGCCACCGCCTACGCCATGAAGCGTGATTTCGCGCGCGCGGAGCCGGAGAAGAAGGACTTCGAGGCGGCCCGCGCGAAGGTTTCCGCCACCGCCTATTTCGGGTTCAACGTGGGGCACGACATCCTCAACATCGCCGGCTTCATGCTCGACGGCAGGCTGCTCGAGGCGCGCGGCGACAAGGACTTCGCGCTCGCATCCTGGAAGAGTGCCGTCGAGACGCAGGACGGCCTGGCCTACAACGAGCCGCCCGACTGGTTCTATCCCGTCCGCGAATCGCTCGGCGGGGCGTACCTGCGCTCGGGGCGGGCGCAGGAGGCGGAGCGCACTTTCCGCGCCGACCTGGAGCGCAATCCGCGCAACCCGCGATCGCTCTTCGGGCTCTGGAAGGCGCTCGAGGCGGGGAAGAAGACGACCGATGCCGCCCTGGTGAAGGGGGAGTTCGAAGTTGCCTGGAAAAACGCCGACGTGACGCTGCGGGTGGAGGACCTGTGATCGATTTTTCCTTGTCCGAGGAACAGCAGCAGCTCCGCGCCCTGGCGCGCGAGTTCGCGACCAACGAGATCGCCCCCAAGGCGGCGCACCACGACGCCACCGGCGAGTTCCCGCGCGCCATCTGCCAGAAGGCCTGGGAGCTGGGGCTGATGAACACGCACATCCCGGAGGCCTACGGCGGCGCCGGTCTGGGGGTCCTCGACGGCTGCCTGATCGCCGAGGAGACCGCCTCCGGCTGCACCGGCATCGGCACGGCGATGGAGGCCAACACGCTGTCCGAAGGGCCGATCATCGTCGGCGGCTCGGAGGAGCAGAAAAAGCGCATCCTCCTGCCGATGACCAAGGAGTTCCGGCTGGCCGCCTACTGCGTCACCGAGCCGCAGGCCGGCTCCGACGTGCAGGGGATCAAGACGACCGCGCGCAAGGTGGGCGACGACTACGTGCTGAAGGGATCGAAGATGTGGATCACCAACGGCAGCGTGGCGGACTGGTATTTCGTCGTCGCCTACACCGACCCGTCGCAGAAGCACCGCGGCATGAGCGCCTTCCACGTGCCGCGCAACGCCCCCGGCATTGAGGTCGGGAAGAAGGAGCAGAACCTCGGCCAGCGCGCCTCCGACACGCGCGCCATCAACTTCAACGACGTCAAGGTGCCGAAGGCCGATCTGATCGGCGAGGAAGGAAAGGGGTGGCTTCTCGCCATGGCGGCGTTCGATCACAGCCGGCCGATCGTCTCGGCCGCCGCCGTCGGCCTGGCGCGCTCCGCCATGGAGCACGCGGTGCGCTATAGCAAAGAGCGCACGACCTTCGGCGTGCCGATCCAGAAGCACCAGGCGATCGCCTTCATGA
>JAYUCR010000155.1:0-5035 GCA_043740165.1 Acidobacteriota bacterium
TCGCACATTTGTGTCCCAGCCCGGAGAAACCGGGAACGTGGATGATGTCGCCCGTCGCCTCCGCATAGAAGTTTGCCCATATGGCGCGCTCGTAGAGCCCCGAGGCGGCCGAAATGGGCGGTATTTCGGCCCCGGATCCCGCGCCCCCGGGCGCGGTTTTCGGCCCCAACGGGCGGTTTGGGCGCGTAATGTTGACCCCGATAACAGGGCGTTCATTCGGAGACGCTAGGTCGGGATAGGAGGTCACCTCTCGACGGAATGACCGCCGGTTGGGCACAGGTCCAACAAGCCGGACTATCACGGAGTGAAACGGATGTCTCTCGGCGCGAAGGTTCTCTATGGGCACCTCCCCTCCCTGCTGGCTATGGTCTCGGTTTGTCTTCTGGCCCCTCCCGCCGACGCCTCGCTCGACCCGACTCGACTTGTCTCGACCGTCCGAACCGGCCCGATCGAGATGGTCGTCGCCTTGGAGGACTCGGTCTTCCTTCCGGGGCAGCGCACGAGCGCGATGATCTGCGTCACAAATCGGGGTGGGCAAACGCTCGCTTTCGCTCCGGAGCCGGCTATTTGCGGGGTGGGGCACACGTCGTTGAAACTCTGGATGGTTGCGCGGTGGGGAGCTTGGTTCCGGATGCCCATAAGCTTCACCTGCTGTTTGGGCTTCGCGTCGTGGGCCATCCCACCAATCAGCCCCCTGGAATCCGCAGGAAGCACTTGTAGCTCCGTGGACCTCACCAGCTACGGAAGGTACTACTCGACGAGTGACCTTCTGCGGCTGCGGAGTGATCCCACTCGCGCCCTCCGCCATGACCGACTCGCTCCGGGCCGATATGCCCTCCAAGTGACATATCCCCTTCCCGCCGAGCAGAACCATTGGCGCGAGCCGCTCGCCGTCGACTCGGACACTCTCTTCTTCGACGTGATGCCCGCGCCGTCCAAGCCGGAGGAGCGCGATCTTCTCTCCCGGTACGCTCTCGCGGTCGATTCCTGTCTCGGAGAGCCGTTCCAGCGCCGTCAGGAGCTCTCATCCGGATGGCTTCCACGGTTCACGAACTCGAGGCTCTTCCTCGATGTCTTCATGAGTTCCGGGTACTTTACGGCCCAGATTCCTCGCGACAGCCTCTTCTCATGGCTGGATCCTCATGGAGCGAGACCCACGAGTCGTGCCGTCCTGTTTGATCTTCTGCTCCGGGCCTCGTCTTCGGGGCCGCGTCACGACCTGGTCATGATGTCCGCGTTCGCCCGAGGAGATCTGGATCGACGCGTCGTCCAGGATTGGAAGTCACGGCCGAGGAGGCAGGGTGTCCGGGATTCCGTGTACGCGGAGCGGAAGAAGTACTCGATGCGCGGGTGGCCGCCCTATGGCACCTGGATCGAGAGTCCGTGATCGGGAATCTCGTGCCGCGGTGGCATTCCAGGGTCGGTCAGATGGCGCAACCCGTCGTCCACGTCAGCCCCGCCGCGCTGCCT
This sequence comes from Acidobacteriota bacterium, assembly GCA_043740165.1. Taxonomy (GTDB): domain Bacteria; phylum Acidobacteriota; class Polarisedimenticolia; order Gp22-AA2; family Gp22-AA2; genus JAYUCR01. The sequence continues at coordinate 1,471 of JAYUCR010000155.1, forward strand.
CGATCGTGGCGACGTCGATCTTCTTCATCGGCATCATCGCCTCAAAGGCACGCTTTGCCTCACCGCCACCAGCGGTAACCGTCTCGCGCGGCCCTCATCAGACCCGGCCGCTGGGCCTCCTTGACGCTCATCGTAATAGTCCCCATGGGGGGACATTTTCACAGAGCAGTTCAGGTAGGACATTTCTACGTAGCAGTCACAAAGGCCCGGCGCGTCCCTTGACAATCGACCTGGGGGGGCCTATACTAGGAAATAGGCGAGACCGCTGCAGCAGAGCGCGCTGGGTGGGCAGAAGAAACCCGCCGCGGGGATGAGGTTACCCTCCGTTCTTGAAATGCTCGTTCCCACAGGGTTGGAACTGTCTAACATCGAAGTCGATGCTTGGCTGCGCCAGCATGGAAGACCCTAACCAGCGGCTCGCCGTATGACGCGCTCCGAATTTCGGGGCGCGTCGTGTATCCGATCCGCTCTTCCCCAGACGCACCCCGCACATCTTCAACATGTGGCATTTCGTCGCTGATCACGAACGTCTACCGGGCGACCCGGGACCTCTACCTGACCCAGCGGTTCGCACGGCACTCGAGCCCACTCACCACTACGATTTACACCCATTCCACCGACTAGGAGCTCTACGCCGCGATTCGCGGGATCAAGACCTGACTAATTAGCCCGCGATGCCCACTCTACGTCAGGCTTCCTCCATCCCACTTGTGCACGGAGTCCGGGTAAAAGGTGAGGCCAGTGGTGTTATGCATCGTCAATACGAGCCATCCTCCCGGAACCTTCGCACGGTAAACATCCCAGTTCAAGAGGCCGCCTAGGCCGCCTCCGTCGGAGTTCAACTTCTCCCAGGCGAGTTGTGGTCGTTCTGTTTCTCGTCCCATGTTTCGCGTCTCCTCATTTGTGTGCTACGACACGGAATCGCCGCCAATGGCGCGTCAACCGATTCCGGCTCCTGAGGCCCCTACTTGCCAGCAAGCCTTCGTGCCCGCTTAATCGCCGCCTTGACCCCCTTCTTCGCACGGAGGGCCCGCACCTCCGCCTTCGCCCTCGACTTGAGCTGCCTCATGTAGCCGAGGTAGCGGCCGTGGAGCCGAAGGGCCTTGAGGCGGGCGGGTAATAGCTTGAGCTTGCGGCGGGGCCTCCCAGCCGGCGTGGCGGAGTTGTTCCGGCTGATGTCGCGCACCTGGGCTGCCAACCTCGCCAGCGATTGCTCCAAAGCGCGGAGCGACCGGCGCGCTGACGCGAGCTCTCCTCCGATCGAAACCTTCTTTCCGCTCCTTGGCATTCAGGCTCCTTTCACAGACGACGAGTGTGATGGCAGCGAAGACGAGCCGGAGTGCCCTCGGAAGACGCTAGCCGGGGTACTTGCCCGTAATATAGTCCGTGAGGTACTGGATCTCGAACTTGCGATCCTGCGAGATCTGCTTCACCAAGTCCCCGATTGATACGAGGCCGGCGAGCTTCCCGTTGTCGACCACGGGGAGATGTCGGATTCGGCGGTCGGTCATGATCGCCATGGCCTCCTCCACCGACGTATCCGGCTGCACCACGACGATCCGGCTCGTCATGATCTCACGTACCTGCGTCTCCTTGGACGTACGCCCCGCGAGCGCGATGCCCCGCAGGTAGTCCCGCTCCGTGACAATGCCGCGGATCTCCTCCCCTTCGGTGACGAGAAGGCAGCCCGTATTGAGCTCCACCATTTTCTTCACGGCTTCGAAGACTGTCTCCGCCTGGTTGATCGTGTAGACCTGTGCTCCCTTCTTGGCGAGAACGTGCGCGATCTTTCCCATCGTCGCCCTCCTTGCTGTCACACCACTTACCGCCTCCTCGGCTTGCTCACCTTCTTGATCAAGTTGGTCGCGATCCGGGCTTCCTCCTCCGTCTCGAACCCGTAGACGGCCGAATACCTCCGTCCAACGACTTGGACGACCAGGAAGCTGAGGTTGATCCCGGCCCCCGCAATTGCCTCCGCGATATCGCTCCCGAGCCCCGGCCGATCATCTCCCATAGCCAGAAGCGTCGGAATGGACGAGGGGTCGAGGCCTGCTGTCTTCGCCGCCGCCTGCGACTTCTTTCCGGAAACCGGAGAAAGCTCAATCGCCGCTCTGGTTGGCTCACCAGGGAATCGGTAGGCCATGACCACTTGCAGGCTCGCACCCGCGTCCGCCAGCGGCTTCAAGGTCCGGGCGAGCATACCTGGCTTGTTCTCAATCTCGCTTCGCCACAACGTGATCCTCTTGACTGTAACCGCCATTTCCGAACCCTCCCTCTGGGACTGCCTTCCGTGATCGCGACCAACCCAGGGTGCAGCATGGCAGATGGGAGGCCCAGCCGGGTGTATCGAGATCCGCAGAACACGAGGTCCCTGCAAGCTGATCGGGACCGATGGGACGTCTACTCGATCATCGGCCGGGTGCGGCGGGCGCTCATAGCCGATGGGCAGGAGGTTCGCGCTCGCGAGTTCGTGGAGCGGGCGTCTCGGTCGGGATCCTATGACGCGGTTTTGGCGCTCTGCCTGGAGTACGTGGACGTGCGCTGAGAGTTACGATTCGCGGAATGAGACTGCGTGGGTAGAGGAGCGCGGGCGCGCACATTATCGAAGGCCGCCGCTATTCACCGGCGACTCCGGAATCTCAGACTCATTCGTAGTCGACCTGGTACGGACGTAAGGTAGGACCCCCTCCCGGTACCAGTACCACGGGCGCTTCGCTCGACCCGACTCGACTTGTCTCGACCGTCCGAGTCGGCCCGATCGAGATGGTCGCCGCCTTGGAGGACTCGGTCTTCCTTCCGGGGCAGCGCGCGAGCGCGATGATCTGCGTGACAAATCGGGGCGTACGCGGAGCGGAAGAAGTACTTGATGCGCGGGTGGCCGCCCTATGGCACATGGATCGAGAGTCCGTGATCGGGAATCTCGCGACCAGACTGGGGGCGGGAGCCAAAGTGCAAGAGAGCCACATTGTGGCGCGAAAAGTTCGGCCGGCGGAAGAGCTCCGAGTTAGCTGCCGCAAGCCGCGATTTGGACTCGGAAGCGGCCCACCAACGTCCACATTCGCCGCGGCCCCGGCAGTTCTCGCCACTGGGGCCTGCATATGCAGAGGCCGCAGAGTTTGCGACCGTGTCATCTGGCTCCCCGAGCGTAACCCATCGCGAATTCACGGCTTCGCGGGGCCCCTCAAGGTGCAGATGCCGAGTCAGGAGCCGGCCCTCCACGATGAAAGTTGCCGTTCTCGTAATAGAGGATCGACTTCTCTCCATTGCCCGATATTGTGTAAATCGCGTCTGTCGCGAGGGCGATCCGAGTGCCTCGGGAGTCGATTAGTGGCTGCCCTGACGGGCAAAGTTCCAGGTAAAGCGACGGCCGCGAGGGGCCGTCTTTGCGCTTAGCCACGACAGGTTCTAGCCATGCCGTTGTCCCACGTGGCGAACCGCCGTTCGAGAGGAGGCAGGCAATTGTGTTCCTATCATTCCCATCGTATCCGTAGATCGCGACGTCGGCTAAGGAGTCACCGTCAAAATCACCGATGACTCCGGACGGGATCTGGTAATGGGTGTACCT
>JAYUCR010000156.1:0-5019 GCA_043740165.1 Acidobacteriota bacterium
TAGCCCAGATCGCGGTCGTCGTTGAAGCGGCGCAGCCGCGCCTCGACGATCAAGGTGACGTGCGGCCTGGACGCCGGCGGCTCCCAGGCGATCGACGCCGTGGCCGTCTGCCGCGCGTTGCCGTCGGAGTACCAGCCGAGCTCGCCGATCCCGGTCACGGTCCACTGGGGCGCGTACCGGTAGTCCACCCGCATCGACGCGGTGTCGACCCGGATCCCCCAGTCAACCAGGGCCGCCGAGTCGGTGAGCGGCCGGCGCGAGGTCTCCGCGTGCAGACTCAGGCCCGGGTCCACCTCCCATTGCAGGTAGCCGTCGCCGATCAGGATGTCCCGGTTGTCCCCTTCGAGATCCTGCTGGCTCATGAAGCCGATCCGTCCGTGTACCGAAAACGGCCGGATGAGCCTCGAGGTGACGCCGGCGGCGATCACGCGCGTGTCGGTCGTGGCGATGCCGTCGATCGGCGGCGGCTGGACCAGCAGCGAGCAGGCGGCCGCGTCGTCGCAGTCGTCGCGCTGTCGCGCCGCCCCGAACTCGACGCGCACCGCGGTCTGCGGCTCGGCCATGAAGGTGTAGGCGAGGTTGGCGCCCCCCTGGCGGTGATCGCCCCGGTCGCTCGAGCGCGTCGGCTCGAACTCCAGGCGGGGTCTCAGATCGTCGGTGATCGTCTTCTGCAGCGCCCGCGCCGCGTCGCTGTCGGGGTGATCGAGAACCAGGTTGTTGACTTGCGGCAGCGCCGCCCGGTCGAGCCCGAGCACGTGCGCCGTCCGGATGATGCCGAGCCGGGCCTCGAGATTCCCCGGCTCGGCCTGCAGGGCGTCCTTGTAGAACTGCTTGGCGCCCTCGTAATCACCCTGAAGCCATCGCAGGCGTGCGCGCCCGATCCGCGCGTCGATGGCCGCGATGTGCCGCGTCTCCATGTCGCGGTACAGCGCGTCGGCCTCGATGTAACGCCTCCGCGCCGTGAGCGCCCTGCCGAGGCCGAGGAGGGCGCGCGGGTCATCGGGCCGTTCCTGGAGCGCCGACTCGAACAGATTGCGGGCCTGGGCGGCGTCGCCGTTTTCGAGGCAGGCTTCGCCGCTCCGGATCAGCTCCTCCGGCGTTCCGTCCGAGGCCTGCCCGCCGGCCGCGCTGTCCGTTGTCTGGTCCATCATCAGCATCGCATCCCGCGGCGCCGCCCCCAGGGGCCGGACCGCCATGACGCCCGCGATCAGGCCGACCCCGAACAGAAGTCGAGCCCGGGCGCGTGCTGCTGCGAGCGCAAACTTAGGTCCCGGTGCGAGATGCGGCAAGGTGGGTGGCATCAAGGGCTCCCCTTGTAGCCCAAAGGAGGTTTCCTTGACAAGCAGCGCCTTCCTCTATTAAGGTCCTGCTCCCCGCGTCGCAGTGAGGTCACCATGTCCACCCCGGCCGTTCGGTGGGTGGGTCTGGCCCTGTGGCTCGCCCGGAACCCCGGGATGCGGCGCAGGGTCCTCGGTGAGTCGGCCGGCGACCCCTCCGGCCTGGCCGCAGCGCTCGATCGGGTTCCACCGGGGTGGGAGGACGCGGCGCGCGCCGAGGTCGAAAGCGCCGCCCGACTCGGCGCCGAAATCGTCACGATCGAGGAAGAGGCCTATCCGCCGCTGCTGCGCCGGACCGCCGACCCGCCGCCCATCCTGTACGTGCGGGGGCGGCTGCTGCCCGAGGATCGGCTCGCGGTCGCGGTGGTCGGGGCGCGGCGGGCCACGCCTCAGGGCGGCCTGATCGCCTCGGGTCTGGCGGCGGCCCTCGGGGAGCGCGGCCTGACCGTCGTGAGCGGCCTGGCGCGCGGCATCGATGCGGCGGCTCATCGCGGCGCTCTCGAGTCCGGCGGCCGCACCGTCGCCGTGCTCGGATCGGGGATCGATCGGATCTATCCCGACGAGCACCGGCGGCTGGCGGAGACCATCGCGCGACAGGGCGCGGTCATCAGCGAGCTGCCTCTGGGAAGCGCGCCGTTCCCGCAGAACTTCCCGGAGCGCAACCGGATCATCGCCTGGATGTCCTGGGCGACGGTGGTGGTCGAGGCGGCGCGCGACAGCGGGTCGCTCATCACAGCAGGCCTTGCGGCCGACGCGGGACGGATGGTGATGGCGGTGCCCGGATCGCCGGGGGAGCCGAACGCGGCCGGCACCAACGCGCTGCTGCGCGACGGGGCCGCCTGCTGCCGCGGCGCGGAGGACGTTCTGGAGGACCTGGCGCCGCAGATCGTGGAGACGGCGGCGGGGATCGCGGCCGCCCGGGGCGCTGCTTCGGGAACGGACGGCTCGGCTCCCGATGCCGGCGCGACCGGCAAGGCCTCGCCCGACGCGGCGGCCGGGAACGCGGAGGGAAACGCGGAAAGGCGCCGCATCCTGGACGCCCTGCCGGCATCCCGCGGTCTCGGGGTCGAGGAGCTGGGGGCCGCATCGGGGTTGCCTCCGGGCCGTCTTCTGGCCCTTTTGCTCGAGCTGGAGCTGGCCGGAGAGGTGCGGCAGCTTCCGGGCCGCCGCTTCCTCAAAACGGGCCTTTCTGGCCGCCCGATTTGACAGGCGCCTATATTTGTCGAACGATAGGAGGCCGGTCGCGGCTTCCGCGCAGTCGTGATCGAAAGGAGAACGCTTTTGGCCAAGTCGCTCGTCATCGTCGAATCGCCCGCCAAGGCGAAGACCATCAACAAGTTTCTCGGCCGCAATTTCACCGTCAAGGCCTCGATGGGCCACGTGCGCGATCTGCCCAAGCGGCACCTCGGCGTGGACGAGAAGAACGACTTCAAGCCGACCTACGAGATCCTGCCGGGCCGCAAGAAAATCATCGATGAGCTGAAAAAGGCGGCCGCAAGCGCCGACAAGGTCTATCTCGCCCCCGACCCGGATCGAGAAGGCGAGGCGATCTGCTGGCACCTGGCGGAGATCCTGAAGAAATCGAACAAGCACCTGCACCGCGTCATGTTCAACGAGATCACCAAGCGCGCCGTGCAGCACGGCATCGAGCACCCGCTGAAGATCGACGCGCACCGCGTCGACGCGCAGCAGGCGCGCCGCATCCTCGATCGCCTGGTCGGCTACAAGATCAGCCCGCTGCTCTGGGAGAAGGTGCGCCGGGGGCTGTCGGCCGGCCGCGTGCAGTCCGTGGCGCTGCGCATCGTGGTCGAGCGCGAGCGCGAGATCCAGGCCTTCAAGGCCGAAGAGTACTGGACGCTCGGGGCGCATCTCGAGAGCGAGGTCCCGCCGCCGTTCGAGGCCCGCCTCATCAAGGTGGACGACCAGAGGGCCGACCTCAAAACGAAAGAAGAGACCGACGCCGTCGTCACCGCCCTGAAGGGCCAGAGCTACGTCGTCCAGTCGGCCGAATCGAAGGAGAAGAAGAAGAACCCGGTCCCGCCGTTCATCACCAGCAAGCTGCAGCAGGACGCGTCGCGCAAGCTCGGCTTCACGGTCAAGAAGACGATGACCCTGGCGCAGCGCCTGTACGAAGGTATGGACCTGGGCGATCTCGGGACCGTCGGTCTCATCACCTACATGCGTACCGACTCGAGCCGCATCGCCCCCGAGGCGATGCAGGAGGTGCGCGACTTCATCGTCAAGGAGCACGGAGCCGATCACCTGCCCGATCAGCCGCGCGTCTACAAGACCGCGCGGTTGGCGCAGGAGGCGCACGAGGCGATCCGCCCGACCTCCATGGAGCTGGCGCCCGAGAAGGTCAAGGCGCACCTCCAGAAGGACGAGTTCCTGCTCTACAGCCTGATCTGGAACCGTTTCGTGGCGTCGCAGATGAAATCGGCGGTGTTCGACGTCACGACAGCCGACATCAAGGCCGGCAGGTGCCTGTTCCGCGCCACCGGCTCGACCCTGAAATTCGCCGGCTACCTCGCCGTCTACCAGGACGTCATCGATCGCGAGCGCGCCGAGCGCGAGCGGATCGACCGCGAGCGCAAGGACCCGGGCGCGGCCCCCGAGGAGGACGAAGCGACGCGCGCCCTGCCGCCGCTCGCCGAGGGAATGCGCCTCGAGCTCAAGAAGCTCGACCCGAAGCAGCACTTCACCCAGCCGCCGCCGCGCTTCACCGAGGCCTCGCTGGTGAAGGAGATGGAAGAGAGCGGCATCGGCCGCCCGTCCACCTACGCCACCATCCTGTCGACCCTGCAGAACCGCGAGTACGTCGAGAAGCTGGAAGGGAAGTTCGTTCCCAGCGAGCTCGGGATGACGGTGACCGATCTGCTGGTGGGTCACTTCGGCGACATCGTCGACGTCAAGTACACGGCGCGCATGGAGGAGCAGCTCGACGAGATCGAGGAAGGCCGTCTCGACTACGTCGACGCCCTCAAGGACTTCAACAAGCAGTTCACCAAGGACCTGAAGGCCGCCGCCAAGAACATGGAGAACATCAAGACCAAGGAGGAGCCGACCGATCGCGTGTGCGAGAAGTGCGGCAAGCCGATGGTCATCAAGTGGGGCCGCTACGGCCGGTTCCTCGCCTGCACCGGCTACCCGGAGTGCAAGAACACCCAGGAGCTGGCGACCCTGGTCCAGACCGGCGCGGCAGGTACCGGCGCCGGGGCGGCCGCCGGCACAGCGGGGGGCGCCGAGGTGCCCGCCATCCCGGAGGATCACGGCAAGTGCGAGAAGTGCGGCTCGGCCATGGTGCTGCGCCGCGGCCGGTTCGGTCCCTTCCTCGCCTGCTCGGCCTACCCGGAGTGCAAGAACACCAAGAAGATCGCCATGGACAAGGATGGGCGGATCACGGTCACCAAGAAGCCGGACCGGATCCTCGACGAGCCCTGCCCGCAGTGCGGCAAGCCGCTGGCGGTGAAGGACGGCCGCTTCGGCGAGTTCACCGCCTGCTCCGCCTACCCCGACTGCAAGTACATCAAGCTGAAGGAGGTCGGCCTTAACTGCCCGAAGGAGGGCTGCGGCGGCCGGATCGTCGAGCGCCGCTCGCGCCGCGGGCGGACCTTCTTCGGCTGCAACAACTACCCGAAGTGCGACTTCGTCACCTGGTACCGCCCGATCAACGAGTCCTGCC
>JAYUCR010000157.1:0-2034 GCA_043740165.1 Acidobacteriota bacterium
GTCGCGCGCCACCTCGCCCAGCGTCAGCGGCTCCCGCCGGCCGGCTTTCTGGCGGCGGGCCAGCTGCACCATGCAGCGCAATCCGTATTCCTCCTGGGATGAAACCTTCATGCCGAGCCTCCCTGAAGACCGACTTCCCTGCCGCTCCTGAAGATAACAAAGGGATGCTATCGAAACGTGTACTAACTTGTCAACTTATAACTCCCACCTTGATCCTCCCCGGGCAGGGAGATACGATGCCCGCCCTCTGATGAGCTCCTCCCCGATCGCTTCGAGCCCGTTCCTGCGCGCCTGCCGGCGGGAGCCCCTGGCCTCGCCTCCGGTCTGGTTGATGCGCCAGGCGGGGCGGTACATGCCGGAGTACCGCGAGCTCCGGGACCGGGTGCCGTTCCTGACCCTGTGCAAGTCCCCGGACCTGGTCGCGGAGGTGACGGTTCACGCGGCGAAGCGCCTGGGGGTCGATGCCGCCATCATCTTCAGCGATCTTCTGCTGCCGGCCGAGGCCTTCGGGCTCGAGCTGGCCTACGACCGGGGCGAGGGCCCGTCTCTCTCCCCTCCTCTGCGCGGCGCGGCCGACCTGGCGCGGCTGCGGAAGCCCGACGTGGCCGCCGATCTCGGGTACGTGTTCGAGGGGATGAGGCGCACGCGCGCGGCACTGCCCCCGGACCTGCCGCTCATCGGCTTTGCCGGCGCTCCCTTCACGCTCGCCTCCTACATGATCGAGGGGGGGGGTTCGAGCAGCTATCTCCACACCAAGACGTTCCTGTACCGCGACCCGGAGGCCTGGGACGAGCTGATGCGGCGTCTGGTCGCCACGACCGGCGAATACCTGAACGCGCAGATCGCCGCCGGGGCGCAGGCGGTCCAGATCTTCGATTCGTGGGTCGGCTGCCTGTCGCCGGGCGACTACGGCCGGTTCGTGCTGCCGCACGTCAAGGCGCTGGTCGCCGCGATCACGCCCGGCGTGCCGGTGATCCTTTTCGGCACGCAGACGACCGCCCTCCTGCCGCAGATCGGCGCCGCCGGGGCGGGGGTCGTCGGCGTGGACTGGCGGGTCGACCTGCTCGACGCGTGGGACCGGCTGGGGGAGGTCGCCATCATGGGGAATCTCGACCCGGTCGTGCTCATGGCGCCCCGCCCGGAGGTGGTGCGCCGAACGCGCGAGCTGCTGGACCGGGTTGGCGATCGGCCCGGGTGGATCTTCAACCTCGGGCACGGCATCCTGCCGCAGACGCCGGTCGACAACGTCCTCGCCCTGGTGGAGACGGTCCACGCATGGCGCGGGCGGTGAGCGAACCGGGGTTCGATTCCGTCCTGCTCCTCGCGTTCGGCGGGCCGGCGCGGCCGGAGGAGATCCGGCCGTTCCTCGACAACGTCCTGCGCGGGCGGCCAATCCCGCCGGCGCGCATCGAGGAGGTGGTGCAGCACTACCTCGATGTCGGGGGATTCTCGCCCCTCAACGCGCTGACCGAGCGGCAGGCGGAAGGGCTGCGCGCCGCCTTGCGGCGTGACGGCCCCGACCTCCCCGTCTACGTCGGCATGCGGCACTGGCACCCGTGCGTCCGGGAGGCGCTGGCGGAGATGCAGCGCCGCGGGCACAGGCGCGCCATCGGCATCATCCTGGCGGCGCACCCGTCGGACGCGTCGCGCGAGGCCTACGCCCGCACGGTCACCGACGCACGCCAGTCCCTCGGTGCCGGAGCGCCTTCGGTCGAGTTCGTCGGGCCCTGGTTCGACCACCCGTTGTTCATCGACGCGCTGGTCGGGCGGCTGACCGACACGCTGGCGCCGATCCCGGAGGGGCGCCGCGCGCGCACCGCCGTCCTGTTCACCGCGCACAGCATTCCGGTCGAGATGTCGGAGCGATCCGGCTACGAGCGGAGCCTCCGGCGGACCGCCGACCTGGTGGCGCGCGCGGCGGGCCTCGCCGGCTGGCGGCTGGTCTATCAGAGCCGGAGCGGCAACCCGACCGAGCGCTGGCTCGAGCCGGATGTCAGCGACGCCATTCGCGAGCTGGCCGCGACCGGAGCCGCG
>JAYUCR010000158.1:0-2032 GCA_043740165.1 Acidobacteriota bacterium
ACCGGCCGGGGGCCGGCTGAAGGAGCTCCGGAGCCGGCCATCTTATACGAAAACCCCGATCGCCGGGAAACCGGGAGCGCCCTGGCCCGGCAGGGGGGGTATCGCTAGGGCTCCATGAATCGGCGCCTGATCGAATCCAGGCGCCCTTTTTGCCGCGCCGTCCGGCTGCGCACCGCCAGCACGATCGACCGAAGCCGGTCGAAGGCGGCGGCAAGATCGTCGTTGACGACCAGGTAGTCGTAGAGATGCGCCTGCTCCAGCTCCCCGCGTGCCAGGGAGAGGCGCCGCGCCAGCGATTCCGGCGTCTCGCTCCCACGGCCCTCGAGCCGTGCGCGCAGGGCCTCGGGCCCCGGGGGCAGGATGAAGATCAGCACAGCATCGGGAATGGCGCGGCGCACCGCCGCCGCGCCCTGGGTGTCGATGTCCAGCAGCACGTCGTGGCCCCGCGCCCGGGTGGCGCGCACCGACTGGCGCGCGGTGCCGTAGAGATGCCCGGCCACCCGCGCCCACTCGAGGAACCCCCCCTCGTCCCGCAGCGACTCGAACGCGGCCTGGGTCACGAACTGATAGTCGATCCCCTCGCGCTCTCCCTCGCGCGGGGGACGCGTCGTGTGGGACACGGAGAACTCCAGGTCCGCGATCTCGTCGAGGAGTCGGCGGCAGAGCGTGGTCTTGCCGGCACCCGAGGGCGCCGAGATCACCAGGACGCTCCCTTCGTCCGGCGCCTCACTCAAGGTTCTGCACCTGCTCGCGCACCGCTTCGACGGTGGCGCGGATGCGCAGCGCCGCCTGGCAGATCGGCAGCGACTCGGACTTGGAGGCGATGGTGTTGGCCTCGCGGTTCATCTCCTGCATGACGAAGTCGAGTGTCTTGCCGACGGGGCCGTCCGGCCGTTCGAGCGTATTGCGCGTCTGCTCGATGTAGCCTCGCAGCCGCACCATCTCCTCGGTGATGTCGAACCGCTCGGCGAGCAGGGCCACCTCCTGGGCCAGACGGGCCGGATCGATCGTCGCTTCGCCCAGCAGCCCCTCCAGGCGCTCGCGCAGCCGCCGGGCGTGCGACGCGGGCTGAGCCTCGGCCTCCACCGCGATCGCCGCGAGCTCCGAGGCGATCGATTCGAGGCGGGCGCGCAGGTCGGCCGCCAGGCGCGCTCCTTCTTCGCGACGCATGGTCGCGAAACCGGTCAGCGCCCGATCGAACCCGAGCCGCACCGCGTCGGAGGCGGCCTGCGGATCCAGGGGCGCTTCGGGGACCACCTGGACCACTCCCGGGAGGGAAAAGACCTGATCGACCGACAGGGTGCCCCGCAGACGATGGCGCCGCTTCACGGCGCTCGCGGCTTTCAGATACTGCTCGATCAGCGGTTGCCGCACGTCGAGCTGGACCGACCCGACGCGATCGGAGGACACGACGATCGCCGCGTCCACCCGGCCGCGCACGACGCTCGCCTGCACCCTCCGTCGCAGATCCGCCTCCAGGCCGGACAGCTCGGCGGGAAGGCGCAGCCGGACGTCGAGGTAGCGGTTGTTGACTCCCTTGATCTCCACCTCGACCCGCAGCCCCCCGCTCTCGGCGGAGCCGCTGCCGAATCCGGTCATGCTGTGCAGGGCGGGTCGTGAAGTCATCCGGCGCGTCCAGCTCCCTCATCGTCCACGGCGGCGGGCGCGGGGCGGATCATACTCCAGGCGGACCGGGCGGCTCGTTCGATGGCGCCGGGCTGGCCGAGGCGGGCCCGGGTGGCGGCCAGGTCCCGGCGCATCGTCGCGGCGACACCCGGGTCCGTGAGGATACGGCGCAGCTCGCGCGCAATCGCCACACCGGTGCAGTCGCCCTGGACCAGCTCCGGGACCACGCGGGTGCCTGCCATGAGGTTCACCATCCCGATGTTCGGCGGGTTGGCCACCGCCCGCGCCAGGGCGTAGGTGATCGGGTTCACGCGGTAGACGATCACCATCGGCACGCCGAGCAGCATCGTTTCGACCGTGGCGGTGCCCGACGCCACCACGGCGACGTCGGCCGCGGCGACCGCGT
>JAYUCR010000159.1:0-2030 GCA_043740165.1 Acidobacteriota bacterium
GAGGCGGCGGGACCGAGGCGCAGGGTCACGTCGCCGCTGCCGCTGTCGGTCGTGACGTGCATCAACCGGGTGCTGGTGGTCTCGAAGACCAGGTTGCCCGACCCGCAGTCGCTCGTGAACTCCTCCGCGTCGACGTCCTTGACCGCCACGTCGCCCGAGCCGGTGTCGACCTTGATGCTGCGGATGGAGCCGGAGCGGAGGGTGATGTCCCCGGAGCCGACGTCGCCGTCGAAGCGGTCGCCGGTGAAGCGCTCGACGACCACGTCGCCGCTGCCGGTGTCGCAGACGAGCGAGCCTTCGGAATCCGACACCTTGATGTCACCCGATCCGGTGTCGGCCTTCACGGTGCCGTTCATCTTGTCGAGGGCGATGTCGCCGCTGGCGGTGTCGAACGTCAGGTCTCCCGCGACCCCCTTGGCCGCGATCGCCCCGACGTGGTTCCGCAGCGTTCCCTTGCCGAACCGCGCCGGAATCTGCACCTCGACGTCGACGAAGATCGGCTCGCCCGACGAGGTGCTCACCCTCACATGATGACCGCCGTACTTGAGGGAGGTGCCGTCCCCGCCCCAGCCCAGCCACGACGCGCCGTGATCCTGGCCCTTGGGCGCGTAGCGGATCGTCCCGTAACGATCGAGCGGGTAGATCACGCGCAGCGCCGGCACCCCCTTCTCGTCGGTCACCTGCTCGACCTTCACCATCGCGGCGGTCTCATCCGACGCGGCATGCACCGTCGCCATCACCACCACGCCCGAACCGCTCCCGCTCACGACGTGCATGGCTCCGGCCAGGTTCTCGACCGCGAAGGCTGCCGTCGGGGCGACCGCCATCTCGGCTCGCAGCGACCTGGTGACCTCCCCTGCTGTGACGGCGGGGGCGGACCAGGCGGCCAGGGCGACGACGCAGGCCAGGGACAATGCAACCGGGACGACAGGGATTCTGCGCATGGGTTCCTCCTCGGGTACGGACCGGCCACATGATACGCGCCGGTGTCGGAAAAGGTTTCAGCGACGGATTCCCTGCACGCAGGCGACGGCATACCAGAGCGCCGCTCCCGGGAGGGCGGCCCAGACCCGCAACGCGCCGAGCGCCGCCAGGTGGGCATCCTGTGTCAGCCCCCCGGGGCCGACGATGGCGTCCCGGGCCCCCTCGAGGATGCGCACCATGTTCTCCACCAGGGAGGTGAAGTGCGGCTCGCCGGCGCAGCCGCCGAAATAGATCCAGTCCGAACGGGACGGGGGGGCCCCGGCTTCCTCGAGAAGAGCCGCCAGCCGCCGGCCGACGAACGGATCGTTTCCGTTGCGCTCGTAGGTGTGGATGTAGGCGCGCCACAGGGGATCAAAGCCGGGCGGCTCCGGCCAGAGGCGCAGGATGTCGTGATCTTCGTCCTGGAGCACCACGCGGCCGCCGGGACGGACGGCGCGTACCATCACCCGCACGGCGTCGAGGGGGCGGGGCAGATGCTCCAGCAGGAATCGGGTGTGCGCCACGTCGAATCGCCCCCACTCGTCGTCCTGAAGCGGCGGGGCCAGCGCATCGCCCTGGCGCAGGTCGACCAGGCCCGCCTCGCCGGCGGCGCGCGCCAGCCGCTCCGCCTCGCGCAGCTGCTCCGCGCTGCGCTCGACACCGACCGCCAGCCCGCCCGGTGCGGCGGCGCGCCCGAGGGCCCGCGTCAGCTGGGCCAGCCCGCAGCCCAGATCGAGGATCCGCTCGCCGGGTCGGAGACCGATGGCGCGCAGCGCTCCCTGATTGAGGATGTCGTTCATGATCCCGAGCCGCTCCTGCTCGCGCGGAGCGGTGCCGTGCACGTACTGCGGCGCCTCTTCGGACATCACGCTCTCAGACCCTGATGCCGGGGACGAACTGCGACCAGGCGTAGACCAGGCCGAAGACCAGGCTGAGGACTCCCGCGGCGACGCGCAGGGTGCGGTGGATCCCCGGCAGCGACGCGGTGGCGGCGAACGGCAGGCTGATCAGCAGGCTCATCAGCGCCATCCCGCCGATGGAGCCGATCCCGAACACCAGGAGGTAGA
>JAYUCR010000160.1:0-2025 GCA_043740165.1 Acidobacteriota bacterium
TTGGGGTCCTTTTCGGGAGAAATTTGCGCGGATACGGTTTTGGGTCGGAAAAATTTTACCCAGGAAGTGCCTCAGCGCCGCCCAATTTCAGGCCTCGACGGCCCTCGGCCCGGACCGCGAAAGCCCGCCGACGACCAGAAACAACCCCTCCGCGGCCGCCACGATCAGCATCCAGCGCACGACACTCGAACCGCCGAATCCGTACGAATGGAGCCCGGTCGTCAGGACGAAATTCACCCCGATGTAGGTCATGAGGATGGTCCAGAAGGCGACGATGCTGAGGGCCGCCACGCCGAACGGCCCTATGAAGCGGTCGAACCGCCCATGCAGGATGGCGATGTAGGCCAGGAACGCCACCAGCGACCAGACCTCTTTCGGATCCCATCCCCAGTAGCGACCCCAGGACGAGGAGGCCCAGATGGAGCCGGTCATGATCCCGGCGATCAGGAGGATGGTCCCGATCATCGTGTACCAGTACAGCAGCTCGTTCATGCGAAGAGCCATGTCGCGCCGGCGCGGGGCGAAGATCGCAACACCAATCTGCATGTGCGCGATGACCACACCGAGCGCCAGGACCGAGTAGCTCACCATGATGATCGGAACGTGGATGGCGAGCCAGGGGGTGCCGCTCAAGACCGGCGGCATCGGATGAATGAACGGATCGATCGGCAGGAGATCGGTGAGCGCCATCGTCAAGGCCGACATCGCCGCGGCGTTCAGCACCACGAGCCGGTTGCGGAGGATGAGGAAGGCGACCAGGGCGAACAGCCCGACGCCCCATCCCAGGAACAGGAGCGACTCGTACATGTTGGAGGCGGGGATGTGTCCGGCGATCGCCCACCGTGTCAGGATCCCCCAGGTCATCACCGCGAACCCGGCAACGAGGGCCGCCACGGCGAGGATGTTCCAGAGGCGGCGGCCGCGGCTCCAGGCACGCCAGGCGAGGATCGTCGCGGGGACGAGGACCCACCACGCCACGCGCGACGGACGAACGCGGTTGTAGAGGACCTCGCGCGCCATGGCGCCGGACGTCACCAGAGCGCCGGCTGGCCGGGCGTCGAGCAGCGCCACGAGATCCGAAGCCTGCCGGATGCCCACCGGCGCCTGCCAGAGATCGTCCGGGTGACCAGCGGGGGGAATGACTCGGAACGCTTCCCCGCTGAAGTACTGCTGCATCGCGACCATCCGCTGCTCGACCTCGGCGGCCTCGGTCTGCGCCGATGTCAGCGGAGTCCCGGCTTCCTCGGCCGCGTGGGCCTGCTGCATCAGCGCCATGAGGACGTTGTTCCGTCGCAGGTCTTCCCATGCGGCGACGTGCGTTCCGGCCGGGAGCCCGATCGCCGCTCCGAGCCCCGCGCCGATGCGGATCATCGGCTCCGCGGCCCACCCGGCCTGGTCGAAAGCCCAGCCGACCACGGTCGCCGTCGGATCGGCCCCCTGCCATGTCGCGCGGCCGGTCACCATCCGCACCGTCTCGCGTGCCTGGGTGTCGAGCGGCATCACCCGCCCGTCGTGCTGCACCGGCAGCGCGCGCAGGCGCTCGGCGGTGGCGGCGTCGGGAAGCGCCGCCGCGCGGACCGGCGCGGCCAGGCAGTGCAGAGCCGCCAGCGTCAGGGCCGCGGCGGCGACCCGGTGCGCCGCGCGGGTGACGCGGCTCCGGACCACGGCAATCCTCTTGTGCTGGGCGATCCGCGTCCCGAGAACCGTGATCATCCCGGCGACGAGGAGCGCATAGCCGGCAAACACCACCGGCTCCCCCGGGTCGCGCGACACGAGAAGGATCGTCTGATCGCGGTCGGGACCCTGGTGGTAGCCGCTCTGATAGAGGTGGTAGCCGGCATGATTCAGCCCGTGGTTCATCTCGATGACCGCGGGAAACGACGCACGGCGCTGCGGATCGGTCACGGTCACGCGGCTCCGGAACATCGCCGGGCGTCGGGTCCCCATGTAGTAATCGACCTCGAACGCATCCAGGCGGACGGTGAATGGGAGCGACAGGTCGCGCGCCTCCTGCGGGTCGCCGCC
>JAYUCR010000161.1:0-4981 GCA_043740165.1 Acidobacteriota bacterium
TGGTCCGCCATCGGCGCCGAAGGCCGCTACCGGCTGCAGTTGTCGCGCACCTCGCTGTTCTCCGGCCTGGTCGTGGACAAGGGTGCCATCCGCTCGAACAGCGTGCGCATCCCCGGGCTTCAGGAGGGCACCTACTACTGGAGGGTCTCGGCCGAAGACGCCGCCGGGGTCGAGAGCGGGTTCTCGGAGATTCGACGATTCAAAGTCTCGGGGGCAGCGGACCGGGCCCGTGACGATCGAACCCCGCCCGTGCTTCAAGTCAGTGAATTTCTGCCCAGCGGCCACCTCGTGATCATCAATGGCAAGACCGAACCGGGAACGCTGCTGACCGTCGAGGGTCAGTCCATCGATGTCGATGACGACGGCACATTCACCGCCGTCGTCCGGATGAAGCATGAAGGGAAGAACGACCTTGAAATCGTCGCGCAGGACACCTCCGGCAACGAGACGCGCATGCGCAAGAGCGTCTTCGTGGAGGCGTTCTAGATCGCAGGCCGGGCTGCCGGCGGATCCCGCCGTGCTCGTGGTGCTGCGCACCCGCGCCGGTGCGCTCCGCCTGTTCCGCGGCCGCGCGCCTTCGCCCGCCCCGTTCCTCGTGGTCCGACGGGATCAGATCGGCAAGTTCGATCCACGACCCCTGCGACTCGGTGCCGTGCTGTGCGAGGCCCCGCTTCCCGCCGCCGAGTCGACCCGAATCCGTCGCCAGCTCGGCCTCGGGGAGGGTGTCCCGGTGGTTCCGTTTCTGCCGCCCCGATCGCCTAACGGCGACGGCCTCCGGCGCGTCCTGCTCCGCGCCCGCGAACGGGCACGCCGTGTCCGCGATGACGCGCGTGAGTCGGAACGGCGCCTGAAAGCGCTGAGCGCCATCGTGCGGGCCACCGGACGCGAGCTGGACGTGAAGCACATCGTCGACCTGGCCATGAACCGCATCGGCCTTTTCGTGAAGGTCCGCGGCTGGGCCCTCCTCCTCACCAACGCCTCCCAGGGGGCGCTGGTCTTCGAGCACGCGGTGGGCGAAGGGATGGCGGGTCTCGTCGGGGCCACCGTGAACCTGGGCGAGGGGATTCTCGGACGCGCCGCGCAGCGAAGGCAAATCCTGATGAGCGGGCGCGGCGATGAGACGGCCACCGGCGACTCGGAGACCGAACTGCCGCGAGGCGAACGCGCCCGCTCGGTCGTGGCCGTGCCGCTCTTCAGCCGTGGACGGGTGATCGGCGTGCTGGCACTTGTGGATCGCCGCGTCGAAGGATGTTTCTCGCCGCGCGACACGAGGCTCGCGGCGCTCCTGCTCGAGCCCGTGGCGGTGGCGCTCGATTCGGCGATGCTCCTGCGCACCTCGCAGGAGTTGTCGGTGACCGACGATTTGACCAAGCTCTATAATTCCCGCTACCTCAACGCCGCCCTGAGACGCGAGGTCGAGCGCAGCCGCCGTTACCGAGCTCCCGTGTCGCTGATCTTTCTCGATCTCGACGGATTCAAGAACGTCAACGATCAGCATGGGCACCTGACCGGGAGCCGCACACTGGTCGAAGTCGGCGCCGTGATTCGATCGACGGTGCGGGAGATCGATGTCGTGGCGCGCTTCGGCGGGGACGAGTTCACGGTGATCCTGCCGCAGACCGGCCCGGAAGGCGCCCTCACGATTGCGGAGCGCATCCGGGAGCGTATCGCCGCCACCACCTTCCTCCGGGCCCGTGGCCTGGAGATCCGGATCACGGCAAGCCTCGGAATCGCTTCCTACCCGGAGGATGGCCGCACCCAGGAAGATTTACTGGCGCGGGCCGATCAGGCGATGTATGCCGCCAAGGCCGCCGGCAAGGATGGTGTCGCGGTCGCGTCGCGCCTCGCGCGGCCGACCCGGCGTCCGGTGGCTCTGTAATGCGTAAGTGGCTGGGATGAAAGCGTTTCAGCGTCAAAGTCAAGCATTTGACTTATGCGACTCGCGAACCTTATATTAGCCGGCGTTTGCCCGACTGTAAAATGTTGCAGAACGGAGCCTTGTGCGATGCAAGGTTACCCGGAGCGGGCCGACCGGAAAGACTGAGAGCTTTCGAGGAGGAGCTGGTGGGGGCGACAATGGCCTGGAGTCCGCGGTCGATGCTGAGTCTGTTCTCCAACGATCTGGCGATCGACCTGGGGACCGCCACAACCCTTGTCTACGCCAAAGGCAAAGGCATCGTCCTGTGCGAGCCGTCGATCATCGCGGTCAACCAGCGCACCGGGAAGGTGGAGGCGGTCGGCAAGGAAGCGAAGGAAATGCTCGGGCGGACCCCGGCGAACATCATCGCCATCCGGCCGATGAAGGACGGCGTCATCGCCGATTTTGAGCACACGGAGAAGATGCTCGATTACTTCATCAAGAAGGCGCACAACCGCAGCCTGGGGGTGCGTCCGCGCATCGTCATCTGCGTGCCGTCCGACATCACCCAGGTCGAGAAGCGCGCCGTCAAGGACTCGGCTTACCGCGCCAAGGCTTCCGAGGTCTTCCTGGTCGAGGAGGCGATGGCGGCGGCGATCGGCGCGGGCCTTCCGGTGACCGAACCGACGGGGAACATGATCGTCGACATCGGGGGCGGCACCACCGACGTGGCGGTCATCTCCATGGCCGGGATTGTCTACTCGCGATCGGTCCGCATCGCCGGCAACCGCATGGACGAGGACATCATCCAGTACATCAAGCGCAAGTACAACCTGCTGGTCGGCGAGCGCACCGCCGAGGAGATCAAGATCAATGTCGGCTCCGCCTTCCCTCTCGAGGAAGAGCTCACGATGGAAATCAAGGGGCGGGACCTCGTGGAAGGGATCCCCAAGACCCTCGTGATCTCCGACGAGGAAATCCGCGAGGCGCTCTCGGAGACGGTGTCCAACATCATCGAGGCCGTGCGCGTCGCCCTCGAGCAGACGCCGCCCGAGCTGTCGGCGGATATCGTCGACAAGGGCATCGTCCTGACCGGCGGCGGCTCTCAGCTCAAGAACCTGGACAAGAGGCTGCGGGAGGAAACCGGCCTGCCGGTCTCGATGGCGGACGATCCGCAGGCCTCCGTCGTGCTCGGCACGGGGAAGATGCTCGACGATTTCAATCTGCTCCGGAAGATCGCCATCGACTAGTCCACGCGGCCCACGCCTCCGCTGGAGCGGGCGGTTGTGGCCGGACGGGATGTCATGCCCCGCGTTATCGCCCAGCGTCGGCCGTACCTGCTCCTCTTCCTCCTCCTGTCGATGAACCTCGTCCTGATGGCCTCCTCGGTGCGCGGGGCGCGAGGCGGCTCCCTCCTCGAGGAGACGATCCTCAGCATCGCCTCGCCGTTCCTGAGGGGTGCGGCCTGGATCTCCGGCACGCTCGCCGGGGCCTGGGAACACTATGCCGATCTGCGGGAGGTCGAGCTGGAAAACCGACGCCTTCGGGCGCAGGTCGGCACCCTGACGCTCGAAGCGCGTGAGGCGGAAGAGGCGCGCCAGGAGGCGGTGCGCCTCCAGGAGCTGCTCGGCCTGCGGGATCAGGCGCCTCAGCGGTCCATCGCGGCGCGGGTCATCGCGCGCGGGGCTTCCGGCAACGCACGCGTGCTGCTCCTGGGAAGCGGCGGGCGCAACGGCATCGCCATCAACCAGGCGGTGATCACCCCGAGCGGGGTCGTCGGCCGCATCATCGAGGTGGGGCCCGAGGTGGCCAAGGTCCAGAGCCTCCTCGACCCCAACTCGGGAGTCGCCGCGCTCATCCAGCGGACCCGCGTGCAGGGCGTGCTGGTCGGGGAAGGCGAGGGAACCTGCCGGCTCGAATTCGTGGGCGAGGCCGCGAATGTCGAAGTGGGAGATGTCGTCGTGACTTCGGGGCTGGACGAGATCTATCCGAAGGGGAGGATCCTCGGGGTGGTTTCCATCGTCGGTGAGGCCCAGGGCCTGACGCGGTACGTTCAGATCCGTCCCGAGGTGGCGTTCGATCGCCTGGAGGAGGTCCTGGTCCTGGCCGGGACGGCTCCATGAAGTTCCTGCGTGCCCTGGTGGCGCTCGGAGCCGTTTGCCTGGCGCAGATGCTCCTGAGCCTGCACCTTCCCGTCATCGCGCGGCGTTGCGACCTGTTCTCGATCTTCGCGGTCTACATCGCGCTGACGCGACCGCAGCGGCCGGCGATGCTCCTCGGGAGCGGCGCCGGGCTGGCGCAGGATGCCCTGGCGGATGTTGTGCTCGGGCTGAACGGGTTCAAGAAAACGCTCCTGGCCTACCTCGTCGGAACGCTGGGGTCGCTGTTCATGCTCAACCAGACGGTGCCGCGGTTCGGGATCCTGTTCGCGGCCGCCTTTTTCGATCCGATCGCGGAGCTGGCCTTGTCGCTCGCCATGGGGCAGCACTTTGTTTTCCCGGGGCCCTGGGACCTGCTGCAGCGCGGCCTCGGAAACGGCATCCTCGGCCTCGTCGCCTTCTGGGTCGCGGCGCGCGTACCATGAGAGGGTCGTGAGCCTGCTCCGCGCCACCCGCGATCAGCGGGACTATATCGAGGAGCGCCGGCTGCACACGCGCATCACGGTGGTGCAGGTGCTGTTCGGTGCCGCGCTCGCGATCTATCTGATGACCTTCTGGTACCTCCAGGTCGTGCGGGTGGACTACTACCGCCGCCTCTCCGACAGCAACCACCTGAGGCGCGTCACGCTTCTCCCGCAGCGCGGTGTGATCGACGACGCGGAAGAGCGCACGCTCGTCGGCAACCGCATCGCGTTCAACATCCGCCTCGACCGGGAGAAGGCGGGCGATGTGCCCGCGCTGATGCCGACTCTCAGCCGGATCCTGGGCACGGAGGAGGCGGTCCTGCAGGAACGGCTCGCCCGCTATCGCAACCGGCCGTCGTTCGAGCCGGTGGTTCTCAAGGAGGATGTCGATCTCAAGGATGTCGCCTACATCGAATCGCGGCGCACGGAGTTCCCGATGCTGTCGGTGGACATCGAATCGCGCCGGGATTACCCGCATGGCGAGCTGGCCGCCCACCTTC
>JAYUCR010000162.1:0-2018 GCA_043740165.1 Acidobacteriota bacterium
AATCCGCTGGAGGGGATGTCGAACTACCTGTCGCTGGCGCGGGCCGATCTCGATCGCGGCGACGCAGCCGCGGCGCGGCGCCGCCTGGAGGGGGTGCACGAGGGCCTGCAGCGGATGACCGGGGTCGTCAGCCAGGTCCTGGCGCACGCCGACCCGGCCCAGGCGCCGATGGCGCCGGTCGATCTGGCGGCGGCGCTCCGGCAGGCAGCGGAGTTCGTCGGCTCGCGGCCGGAGTTCCGCCAGATCCGGTTCGCCGTGGAGCTGGACCCCGCGCTCCCCCAGGTGATGGGCCGCCAGGCGCTCCTCGGCCAGGTATTCCTGAACCTGGTCCTCAATGCCTGCGAGGCGCAGCCGCGGGGGGGCGAGGTGCGGATCGCGGGACGGCCTGAAGGGGCGGCCGCTTTGATCGAGATCGCCGACCGCGGGCCCGGCGTGCCCGTGGCGCATGCGGCGCGGATCTTCGAGCCGTTCTTTTCCACCAAGCAGTCGACGGGCCTCGGTCTGTCGATCTGCTATGCCATCGTCACGCAGCACCAGGGGGAGCTGAAGGTGCTGGAGAGGCCGGGCGGCGGGGCGCTGTTCCGCATCAGTTTGCCGGCCGGGGTGCAGTCGATCCGGCAGGGAGGCGCGGTTGCCTGAGGGTCGCCGTACCGTGCGCGGGCGGGTGCTGGTGGTGGAGGACGAGGCCTACGTGCGCCAGTCGCTCGACGAATTGCTGCGGGCGCGGGGCTTCGACGTCAGCCTGGCCTCGGGAGTCGACGAAGGGCTGGCGTCCCTGGGGCGCACGACGGTGGACGTGGTGCTGACCGATCTCAAGATTCCGGGCGGGGGTGGGCTGGAGGTGGTGCGTCGGACCCACGCGCAGTTCGCCGGCATCCCGGTCATTGTTCTGACCGGGCACGGGACGGTGCCGTCGGCGGTCGAGTGCATGCGCGCGGGGGCCGCCGATTATCTCCTGAAACCGACCGACCCCGACGCCCTCGACGCGGCGCTCGAACGGGCGCTGGAGAATTCGGCGCTGCGGCGCGAAGTGGAATACCTGCGCGGCGCGCCGGCCGCCGCCACGGCGCCGATCGGTCGGAGCGCCGCCTGGGGTCGCGTCATGCAGATGGTCCAGGCGGTCGCCGGCACGGACTCGACCGTCCTGCTGCTCGGCGAATCGGGAACCGGAAAGGAGCTGGTGGCGCGGCAGATCCATCGCCTCAGCCGGCGCGCGAAGAGCCCCTACATCCGGGTGAACTGCGCCGCCGTGCCGCTCGACATGTGGGAGAGCGAATTCTTCGGCCACCGACGGGGCGCTTTCACCGGCGCCGCCGGCGATCGCGACGGCCGCTTCCGCTTGGCGCACCATGGCACGTTGTTTATGGACGAGGTGGGCGCCATGCCGCTCCCCGGGCAGGCCAAGCTCTTGCGCGTGTTGCAGGACGGCGAGTTCGACCGGCTCGGGGACGACCAGCCGACGCGCGTCGACGTGCGGGTCATCACCGCCACCAACAGCAATCTCGAAGCCGAATCGGCCGCGGGCCGCTTCCGGCAGGATCTTTTTTATCGACTGAACGTCGTGCGCATCGACCTGCCGCCGCTCCGGGAGCGGACCGAGGACATCCCGCTCCTCACCGAGCGGTTCATGGCGGAGATCGCGGCCCGGCTCGGGCGCCGCCCGCCCGCCATGCCGGCGGCGGTCGTCGCCCTGTTGCAGTCGTACCACTGGCCGGGAAACGTGCGCGAGCTGCAGAACGTGCTCGAGCGCGCCCTCATCCTGAGCCCGGGTGACGAGTTGGCCGGTCTCGATCTGCCGCCGGCCCCGCCGCCCAATGGTTTCTCCGGCGGGCCGGCGACTGGAGCGCGCGATGCCGGCGGCGGCGAGCTGACCTTGCGCAGTGTCCTTGCGGCCAGCGAGCGCCAGGCGGTGATCGAGGCGCTGCGCCGATCGAACGGCGTGCGCAAGGAGGGGGCGCGGCTGCTCGGGATCGATCAGCGCAACCTCGCGTACTACTTCCGCAAGCACGGCATCGATC
>JAYUCR010000163.1:0-2013 GCA_043740165.1 Acidobacteriota bacterium
ACGAAGCATGGGGCCGCAATCCCCATGCGCCCTGCGGGTTCGCCGCGGCGCGGGGCCGTCTGCTTCGTTGCCGCTCCTCGGAGATGTCCCACATCGCCGTCGTCGCGGCGCCTCGCATCCGACCCCGCGGCGCGGCGAACGCGGCCCATGCCAATACTCGGACAGGCTCCTAAGGAGATCGCGCGCATGAACGCCACGCTCATCCGTTTCACGACGCTTCTCGGGCGTGTCTGCATCGCGCTCATCTTTCTGATCAGCGGCGCCGGCAAGGCCGCCGACCTGCCGGGGACGGCCGCGTACATGACCTCGAAGGGGATCCCGTCGGCCTCGGTGCTGCTCCTGGGCGCGCTGGTCTGCGAGTTCGGCGGGGCGACCCTCGTCCTCCTGGGCTTCCGTGCCCGCCTGGGTGCGTTTCTCCTGCTCCTCTTTCTCATACCGACGACGTTCATCTTTCACAACTTCTGGGCCGCCACCGGGGCCGAGGCGACCGCCCAGATGCTGCAGTTCCTGAAGAACGTCGCCATCATGGGCGGGCTGCTGCTCCTGTGCGCATACGGCGCCGGCCCGTTGAGCCTGGACGCCCGGCGCCGCGGGCGTTGACTCCCCCGCGTCGATCCGCTAGCATCCCGGCCGGTCGATCCATTCCGTTGCAACGGTCCTACGCGTGCAGGGAAAGCCGGCGTGACGGCCGGTTCGAGCCCCGCGCGATGCGAACCACCGAACCCGGTCAGGCCCGGAAGGGAGCAGCCGTAAGGCGGACCTCGCAGGTGCCGCGGGCCCGCTTGAACCGGCCCTCAGGCCGGCTTTCCAATCTTCCATGAGCTACCAGGTCATCGCCCGCAAGTACCGGCCCCAGACGTTCGAAGAGGTGGTCGGACAGAAACCGATCGTCACCACCCTCATCAACGCCGTGGAGCAGCAGCGCCTGCACCACGCGTATCTCTTCTCCGGACCGCGCGGCGTCGGCAAGACGACCGTGGCCCGGCTCCTGGCGAAGGCGATCAACTGCGCCACCGGGCCGACGGCGCATCCCTGCAACGCCTGCGCCTCGTGCGTCGAGATCGCGCAGAGCCGCAGCATGGACGTCCTCGAGATCGACGGCGCCAGCAACCGCGGCATCGAGAACATCCGCGAGCTGCGCGAGACGGTGCGCTACTCCCCGGCGCGCGACCGCCACAAGATCTTCATCATCGACGAAGTCCACATGCTGACCGACCCGGCGTGGAACGCGCTGCTCAAGACCCTCGAGGAGCCGCCGCCCCGGGTCGTCTTCGTGTTCGCCACCACGGAGTACCGCGAGATCCCGGTGACCATCCTGTCGCGCTGCCAGCACTTCGAATTCCGCAAGGTGGCTCCGGGGGAGCTCCTGACCCACCTGGCGCACGTGGCGCGGGGGGAAGGGGTGACGGTCGAGCCCGGCGCTCTCGATCTGATCGCGCGCATCGCGGAGGGGTCGCTGCGCGACGCGCTGTCCGCCCTCGACCAGGTGATCGCCTTCTCGGGCTCGCAGGTGACCGATGAGCAGGCGCGCATCATCCTCGGCGTGATCGATCGCGAGCTGATCGTCGATTTCTACGCCGCGGTGCAGGAGCACGACTGCGCCCGGCTGCTGTCGATCGTTGAGACGCTGTTCGAGAAGGGGTACCAGCCGGTGGAGTTCCTCGAGGATCTGATGGCCTACGGCCGGGATCTGCTGGTGGCGGCAACGGTGCCCGATCCGAAGCGCTTCCTGGCGCTGGGCGCCGCCGAGATCGAAGCCCTGACGGCGCGCGCGGCCGGGTTCTCCGAGGACGAGCTGCTGCGCCTCCTGGAGATCCTGACGCGCGAGGAAGGGCGGGTGAAGAACTCGACGCACCCGCGCTTCCTGCTCGAGGCGCTCGGCATCCGCCTGGCACGTCTCGCCGATCTCCGGCCGATCGAGGAGCTGCTCGCCCGCCTGGACAACGACGCCGGCACCGATCCGCCGGCGCCCGGCAGGGATCCGCTCGGACCGCGGGGGACCACGCCACCGGG
>JAYUCR010000164.1:0-4965 GCA_043740165.1 Acidobacteriota bacterium
TACCGGGTCGGCCGCTACCTGGCGGCGCACGGTTACGAAGTCTTCGCGGTCAACCCCGAGGTCCCATCGACCCCCGAGTTCCGGTTCTACCCTGATCTCGCCTCGGTGCCGGGGCCGATCGACGTGGTCGACATTTTCCGCCGGCCGGAGTTCATCCCGGCGATCGTCGACGAGGCGATCCGGCTGAAGGCGAAGGTCGTCTGGATGCAGCTCGGCCTGGCGCACAACGCGGCGGCCGACAAGGCGCGAGCAGCAGGGCTGACGGTCGTGATGAACCGCTGCATCATGCGCGACCACTCCGCGCTCGGCATCTGAGGCGCAGCCGGTGAGCTAGGCAGCGTCGGCGCAGGCTATGTCGGCGGCGGCCAGGATGCGGCGCAGCTCGCGGTCGACCTCGGGGGGGAGCGGGTCGGGGTCGGGCATGGCGAGAAGGCGCGCCACCTCGACGCGCGCCACCTCCATCTCGTCTCTCCCCTCCTCGAACCACTTGTCGTAGGCGTTGCGGAAGCCGTAGCGCGGGAAGAAGACCTCGCCGCGCTTCAGGCCGTCGAGGGTCTCGCGGAAGCCGAGGAAGTGCGAGCCGTGGCCGGCCTTGGCGATGAGGTGGGTCATCAGCGTCTGGTCGCTCACCACGGTCCCGATGCTGATGTGCTTCACCATCCGGGCGATCTCCGATTCGACGATCAGCTCCGGGAGCGACAGCGTGTTGTTGTCGTCGAGCACCCCAATGCCGACGAGCAAATCCGCCCCCGACAGCGCCGCGGCGAGACCGGTCTGCATCGACTCGTAGGCCGCCTGGATGCCGGGGATCTTGGCGTCGGAGTTGAGGCCGACGCCGATCGCCGGCACGTCGTAGAACTTCGCCATCTGGCCGAGGATGAGATTGAAGAGCGGGATCTCCGGCCCGGCGCAGACCGCCATCCCCGATTTCATGTCGAGGATCTCGGGGCCGAGCGGGAAGATGATCGGGCAGCCGGGGGCGGCCACCTGGAACAGCACCAGCCCGGAGAGGAACTCGATGACGCTCATCAGGCAGGTGCCGGCGACGGTCACCGGGGCGGTAGCACCGGTGAGCGGCATCGGCCACACGATGATCGGGATGCCGGCCTGCGCCAGCTCCATGCAGAGCTCGGCCATCTTCGGCTCGTGCTGCAGCGGCGACACCGTGCAGGCGACGCAGGAATAAAGCGGGCGGCGGCGCAGGCTCTCGCGGTCCCCCGCCAGGACGGTCAGCATCTCCAGCGCGAACGGCACGTTCTCCGGGAGCTGGATTTCGTGCTGGATGTGCTTCGAGGTCATGGCGAACGAGTGGTACATCTCGTGCAGCACGCGGCTGCCGCCAGGGACATCCGACGGCACCACCATCGGCCAGATGTAGTCGACGATGTCGAGGTAGTGGCCGATCTTGGTCGACTCGCGCAGGTCCTTGACGGTGCCGGGGCGGCGCTCCCCCGTGCGCAGGTCCTGCGTGAAGGTCCCCTGCCCGTTGGTGGTGATGCGCAGCTGCTTGCCGTCGAGCAGCATGTCGTGCTTCGGGTTGCGGCCCGCCAGGGTGATGACGCGCGGGGTCGACTTGATGCAGCGCTCGACGAGGTCCGGCTTCAGCCAGGCGATGCCGGTGTCGTAATTTACCCTTTGGCCCGCCTCCTCGAGGACGCGCAGGACCTTGCGGCTCTCGTAGCGGATACCGACCTTCTCCAGGATGTCGAGCGCCCGCTGGTGCATGAGGCGGACCTCTTCGTCGCTCAGGATCCGTACCTCGGGGCGCATCGCTCTCTCCTCCGCCGGCTCGGCGCCGGCGCTCAATGCTTCTGTGACAAGGGAGATTATGGGCCCGGGACGGCCCCCGGGTCACATTGTTTCGCGGACTGCGACGCCTGTAATGCCGTAACGGCTTTGGATTTGCGCGGAATGGCGATCTTCAAAGCCGTAACAGCATGACGGCGGCGAACCGCGCGCGCGCGTCGCGGCTCGTGTGCTAGATTGGCGCCATAGCATAGACGGAGGTGCGTATGACGACGGGACGCTACGACGCGATCATCGTGGGCGGCGGACACAACGGCCTCATCGCCGCGGGGTACCTCGCGAAGGAGCGGTTGAAGGTCCTGGTCCTGGAACGCCGCCCTATCGTCGGCGGCGCCTGCGTCACCGAGGAGCTGATCCCCGGCCACCGCGTCACCCGCACCTCGTACGTCTGCTCCCTCCTGATGCCCGAGATCATCCGCGACTTCCGGATGAAGGACTACGGCTTCGAGGTCCTGGTCCCCGAGCCGCACAGCATCTACCCGCAGCCGGACGGGCGCTACATGCTCTGGTATGCCGACCAGGCCAAGCGCGCCAGGGAGATCGCCAAGTTCTCCCAGAAGGACGTGGCTAACCTCGAAGCCTTCGAGCGCGAGCTGGCCGAGCTGCAGCCGTTCATCGACGAGATCATGCGCACGACACCACCGCAGTTCCCGCCGCGGGGCCTGGGCGAGATGTTCGACTTCGCCCGCCTCGGGCGGCGCATCCTCAAGCTCGGCGACAAGCGGCTGCGGCACTTCATCGAGCTGATGACCGGCTCGTGCGCCGAGTATCTCCAGAAGCGGTTCGACTCCGACGCGGTCATGGCGGCCCTCGCCATCAACGGCATGATCGGCACCTGCGTCGGACCGTACAGCCCCGGCTCGGCGGCGGTGATGCTGCACCATTCGATCGGCTCGTCGATCGAGGGGCAGCCGGGAGCCTGGGGTTTCGTGCGCGGCGGCATGGGCGGGCTGGCCGATGCGCTGCTGCGATCCGCGAAGGACATGGGCGTCGAGGTGAAGACCGACGCCGAGGTGGAGCGCCTCATCGTCGAGAACGGCGTGGCGCGCGGCGTGGCGCTGAAGAACGGCGACGAGTTCCGCGCCCGCATCGTCGCCAGCAACCTCGATCCGCGCCGCACCTTCCTGGGCCTCGTGCCTGCGGGGACGCTCGACGATCAGTTCGTGCAGGACATCAAGAACTTCAAGATGCAGGGGTCGTCGATCAAGGTGAACCTGGCGCTGTCGGAGCTGCCGAACTGGCGCTGCATCCCCGGGCAGGACCCGAAGGCCCCGCACCAGCAGGCGATGTTCGAGATCGCTCCGAGCCTGGAGTACCTGGAGCGCGCCTACGACGACATGAAGTACGGCGCCCCGTCGCGCCGGCCGCTGATCGACGGCAACGTCGCGTCGGTGCTCGACGACTCGCTGGCGCCCGCGGGGCACCACGTCATGTCGCTGTTCGTGCAGTGGGGGCCGTACCACCTGAAGGAAGGGACCTGGCCCGAGATCCGCGAGAAGGTGGGCGACAACATCGTCGACACCCTCGAGGAGTACATCCCGAACATCAAGAAGATCATCATCGGACGCGAGGTGCTCTCACCCTATGATCTGGAGAAGATCTTCGGCCTCACCGAGGGGAACATCTTCCACGGGGAGATGACGCCGGACCAGCTCTTCTTCCTGCGCCCCGTGCCGCGCTTCTCCAACTACCGCACGCCGATCCGCGGCCTCTACCTGTGCGGGTCGGGCGCGCACCCGGGAGGCGGCGTGATGGGCGCCCCGGCCCGCAACGCGGCGCGCGAGATCCTGAAGGACTTGAGGCGCTGAGGGCGCGCGGCGGCGGTCGAGCGGCGACGCCCTCGGGCGCCGCCAATCAGGCGCGGCCGATGTCCTTCAAAATGCGGCGCCCGGCGTTCCAGCCGGGGGCGCCCCAGACCCCTCCCCCGGGGTGGGCACCGCTGCCGCACAAATAGAGGTTACGGACAGGGGTGCGGTAATCGGCGAAACCGGCCGCCGGGCGGAAGGCGAAGAGTTGCTCGGGGGTCATGGCGCCGTGGTAGATGTTCCCTCCCGGCAGGCCGAAGACCAGCTCGAGATCCTCCGGGGTGTAGACGTGCCGGTGGAGGACGGCGCCCGGCAGATTGGGGGCGTGGCGGGCAATTTCCGCGACCACCCGGTCGGCCACGGTCTCCTTCGCCGCCTCCCAGGTCCCCTCCTTCAGGTGGCGCGGCCCGTACTGCACGAAGCAGGTCATGATGTGCTGCCCCTTCGGGGCGCACGACGGATCGAGAACCGAGTGGATGCAGGCCTCCACCGTCGGGCGGGTGGAGAAACGGCCGCGCCGGCAATCGTCCCAGGCGTCCTCGATGAAATCGACCGTCGGGCAGAAATTGAGCAGGCCGCGGTGCTGCGGGCCGGCGGCGCGCCCGGGCATGGCGGTGAAGTTGGGAAGCTCCGAGAGCGCCAGGTGCACTTTGAGCGACGCACCCTGATCCTGGAAGCCGCGCATGTGCTGCTGGAACGGCTCGGAGAGCGTCCCCTCCGGCAGGAGGCCCAGGAAGGTAGTGCGGGGGGCGGCGTTGCTCACGACGACCGACGCCCGGATCGCTTCGCCGTTCTCGAGGCGCACCGCCGCGACCGCACCGGCGTCGTCGAGCTCGATTCGCTGCACCTTCGCCTGCGTGCGGATGACGGCCCCGCGCTCGCGCGCCGCCGCCGCCAGCGCCTGTGTAATCGCCCCCATCCCGCCGACGACAACACCCCAGACGCCGGCCGCGCCGTCGACCCCGCCGAGCACGTCGTGCAGAAGGAGGAAGGCGGTCCCCGGCTGGTGCACGCCGCCGTATGCCCCGATCACCGCCTGCGAGCAGAGGAACGCCTTGATCTCGTCGGACTCGAACCAGGCGTCGACCACGTCGGCGACGCCGCGCGTCGCGAGCTGGACGAGGAAGTTGAGATCGAGCGGCGCCATGCGTCGCGCGGCGCGCCCCATCTCGAGCAGCTCCAAGAAGTCGCGCGGCCGTCGGCCGTCGATGCGCGGCGGCGGCTTCAGGAGCAGCGGCTGCAGGAAGGCCCCGGCCCGCACCAGCGCGGCGTGGAATTTCGGATAGGCCAGCGCGTCGCGCGCCGAGAACTTGGCGATCTCCGGCTCGTCGCGCGCGTCGCCGTACAGCGTCAG
>JAYUCR010000165.1:0-2011 GCA_043740165.1 Acidobacteriota bacterium
CGCAGGAGGGAGTTGCAGGCCACCCCCCCGGCGAGGCAGACCGCCTTGGCGCTCTCGCGCTCCGCCACCTTCATCAGGCGGCCGACCATGAACTCCACCACCGACGACTGGAACGAGGCGATGAGATCGCGCTCCGACGCCCCCGGCTCCTCGGGCGCGGGGTAGGCGTGCGTCAGGTTATGCGCCTGCGCGTGCCGCAAGACGGCGGTCTTGAATCCGCTGAAGGAGAAGTCGAGGCTGCCGTCGCTCATCTTCGGAGCCGGCAGCCGCACCGCCTCCGGGTCGCCGGACGGCGCCAGCCGGTCGAGGATGGGTCCGCCGGGATAGCCGAGGCCCAGCATCTTCGCCACCTTGTCGAACGCCTCGCCGGCGGCGTCATCGCGCGTCCGCGCCAGGCGCCGTATCGTGTCGTCGTCGCGCACCAGGTAGAGGCCGGTATGGCCTCCCGAGGCGATCAGGCTGACCGACGGGGCGGGGATCTCGCCGTGCTCCAGCCAGACCGATCGCAGGTGCCCCTCCAGGTGGTTGACCGCCAGGAGCGGCAGGCCGCGCACCCAGGCGATCGCCTTGGCCGCCTGCAGCCCGACCAGGAGCGATCCGACGAGCCCCGGCCCGCTCGTGACCGCCACCGCGTTCAGATCGGCGAGCGTCACGCCGGCCTGCTTCAGGGCCTGATCGATCACCCAGTCGATCTTTTCCAGGTGGTGTCGCGACGCGAGCTCCGGGACCACGCCGCCGTACTCGCGGTGGACGTCGGCCTGCGAGGCGATCACGTTGGAGAGGATGGCGCGGCCGCGCACGACCGAGGCCGCGGTTTCGTCGCAGGAGCTCTCGACACCGAGGATGAGGGGAGACGACATGGGATCGGCGCCGGCGTCCCGATCAGGCCCGGGGCGCCGCGGCGATCGGGAACGCGACCGGGGCAGGGTCGCCGCACAGGGCAGCCAGGCTGTCGGTGTAAGGCGGGCGCGCCACCCCCCGATCGGTGATGATGGCCGAGACCAGGCGGTGCGGGGTCACGTCGAACGCCGGGTGCAGGACCGGCACCCCCTCCGGCACGAGGCGCTTCCCGGCGATGTGGGTCACCTCCTCCGGGCCGCGCTCCTCGATCGGGATCAGCGTCCCGTTGTCGAGCGCCAGGTCGACGGTCGAGATCGGCGCGGCCACATAGAACGGCACGCCGTGCGCGTGGGCCAGGACCGCGACCTGGTAGGTGCCGATCTTGTTCGCGACGTCGCCGTTCCGCGCGATCCGATCGGCGCCGACGAGGCAGAGATCGATCGCCCCCTTCTGGAAGAGATGCCCGGCCATGCCGTCGGTCACCACGGTCACCGGGATGCCGTCCTTCTGCAGCTCCCACGCGGTCAGGCGCGCCCCCTGCAGGAACGGCCGCGTTTCGTCCGCGAACACCGCGACCTTCTTGCCGGCCTCCACGGCGGCGCGCACGACCCCGAGCGCCGTGCCATATCCAGAGGTCGCCAGAGCGCCCGCATTGCAGTGCGTCAGGATCCGGCTGTCGCCGGGAACGAGCTCCGCTCCGTACCGGCCGAGACTCCGGTTCGCTTCGACGTCCTGCGCGGCGATGGCCAGCGCCTCGTCCCGCATCGCGGCGGCCAGATCCGGCGTCGCCCGCGACGGGGTGGCCGGCTTCTCGCTTGCGGCCTCGAAGCGCCGGCGCATGCGCGCGATCGCCCAGAACAGGTTGACGGCCGTCGGGCGGGTCGCGGCGAAGAGGCGTTCCAGATCGGGGAAGCGGGCGCCGTCGTTTTGAAAGCCCAGGGCGATCCCCATTGCGGCGGCCACGCCGATCGCCGGCGCGCCGCGGATCGCCATGTCGCGGATAGCGGCCGCCACCTCCTCCGGGGTGCGCAGGGTGAGGTAGGTCTCTTCTTCGGGTAGCCGTCGCTGATCCAGCATGACGATCGCCCCGTCGGTCCATTCGATGGTCCTGATCATGATCGCCGCCATGTTACCGGAAACCCGCGCGCAGACGCAATTACGCGGGAATTGG
>JAYUCR010000166.1:0-4959 GCA_043740165.1 Acidobacteriota bacterium
CTCGGCCTGTGCGACGGCCTGGGCCTGGGCCTCAACACCAAGTCGGCCCTCCTGACGCGCATCGTGCCCGAGCTGGCGCGCATCGGCGTCGCCCTCGGCGGCCGCCGCGCCACCTTCTACGACCTCCCCGGCCTGGGCGATCTGATCGGCACCGGCCTGAGCGACCACAGCCGCAACCGCCGCATGGGTGAAGAAATGGCCCGCCGCCGCCCGCGGGATGAGGCGCTCGCCGGGATCCCGGGCGTCGTCGAAGGGGTCGGCTCGGTCCGCCTGGCGCGCGCGCTCGCGGCGCAACGCAAGCTGAAGCTGCCGATCCTCGAGGCGCTACACGCGATCCTCGAGGAAGAGGCCGATCCGCTCCCCACGATCCTGAAGGTGATCACATGACGACCAGCACAGGCCGCGCCTTCGCCCTGGCGGTGGCGCTCGCCGCCGGCTTCGCGGGCATCATTATTAATGCTCCGATTGCCCGCGCCGCCGAGCCGGAGCCCGCGGCGACGGCGCCGCCGGCGCCTCCTCTCGACAACCAGGCGGAGATGGAACAGGTGTTCGACCAGTTCTTCAAGGTGGGGCTCGATCTCGACCACCCGCTGCAGGTCCGGGATCTCACCATCAAGCGCGACACGATCGAGATGACGCTGAAGGAGGGAACGGTCTACCTGGCGCAGAAAGTCGGCGGCGAGGTGACCGGCGCCTATTTCACTGGGACCGGCGTTCTCCGGGCCACCCTCCCGAACACCACCGACCGCAAGCTGATGACGCTGGCCTATGGCAAGCCGGTGTTCGAGGAAGCGATCGGCGAAGCGGTGCTGCGCTTCGACGACGGGACCGACGGCGCCATTCTCGCTGCCGCGAAGCCCGGCCCGAAGCCGGCGGGCGATCCGACCGCCACCTGGGAGGAGCGGCTCAAGGTGGAATACAACGCCATCGATCTCCAGATCGATTTCCTCGAGGCGCGGCTGAACCGCAGCAAAACGGCCAACTTCCTCGCCGTCGATGCGCGCCAGCGCGACGGGAAGGAGTGGTACTCCTTCCTGCACAACGGACGCCACCGCATCGAGAACGGCCTGTTCCACGAGCGGGCGATGGGGGCGGCCGGCAAGCGCTGGTACGAAGTCGTTTCCATGTTCCACCAGGCGTCGGATTACGACGCCAAGGGAAACTACGACCTGATGCCGGAGTCCGACAACAAGGACCCGTTCGCCTCCCGCCACGTCGCCATGAATCTCGAGATCCCGAACACCAAGACGGTGCTGATCGACGCGCGGCTGGCGGTGGAGGCGCGGAAGGACGGCGTGCGCGCCGTGCGCTTCGAGCTGGTCAACAACATCGACGCCGCGAACTGGTACGACAAGGGCCGTCCGGTCGCGGTCAATCTCGTTGCCGACGACGCCGGGAATCCACTGCCATACCTCCATCGCTGGCATCAGCTCCTGGTGGTCCTGCCGCGGCCGCTCGCCAAGGGCGAGAAGGCGGTGGTACACGTCAAGGCGACCGAGGACACCATCATCGAGCTGACCGATCGCTCCTACTGGATCTACACCGACTCCGCCTGGTTTCCGAAGATCGGCGGCGAGACCGGACGCTATACGTTCGACTGGATCGTGAAGGTCGCCAAGCCGATGCAGGCGGCGGGATCGGGCGATCTCGTGCGCGAGTGGCAGGAAGGCAACATGAACTGCAACGAGTGGAAGAGCGAGCTGCCGGTCTCACTGGCCTCGTTCATCTTCGGCGAGTTCAAGACCACGGACGGCCAGTACAAGCGGGAGGGCGGGGCTTCGGGATCGGTGCCGCTCCGGCTCTACACGATTCAGGGCGGCGGGGAGCATTTCAAGGGAAAGCCGGAGAACGTCCTGTTCAACATCGAGCAGGGGATCAAG
Source organism: Acidobacteriota bacterium (assembly GCA_043740165.1). GTDB lineage: Bacteria > Acidobacteriota > Polarisedimenticolia > Gp22-AA2 > Gp22-AA2 > JAYUCR01. The sequence goes on from JAYUCR010000166.1 coordinate 1,881, forward strand.
ATGTACGAGTCGATTTACGGACCGTTCCCCTATGGCCAGCTCGACATCGCGGAGATGGCGCATGGGCTGGGATTCGCCCAGAGTCCGGCGGGCGTTCTCCTGGTGGGCGAATCCCTGGGCGACGCGGGGGGCGGAGGCGTGTCCGACCAGCTGATCTTCCACGAGCTGGCGCACCAGTGGTGGGGCCATCAGATCGGCTTCGTCAGCGAGGAGGACGCCTGGATCAGCGAGTCCTGGGCCGAATACAGCTCCGGGCTGATGACCGAGGCGATCGACAAGAAGATGTTTCGTCGCATGATTGACGACTGGCGCAAGTATGCGATCGAGGCCGACCCCTACGGCACCATCGCCACGGCCTACCGGTCGGACAGCGTCCAGTACGACAAGGCCAGGTACAACCTGCTCTACAAGAGGGGTCCGTACGTCGTCCACATGCTGCGCACCTGGATGGGCTGGGAGAAATTCACCAAGTACGTCGGCACGCTGCAGTCCAAGTACAAGAACACCGACATCAACACCGACACCCTGGCCCGCGAGGCCAGCACCACCCTCGGATACGACATGTTCCCGTTCTTCGATCAGTGGGTCCGCGACCGGGGGATCCCGAAGGTGCACTACTCCTGGACGGCGAAGGCGGAGCCGGACGGCAAGCAGCTGGTGACCATCAAGGTGCGCCAGGACGAGGCCGACTTCAAGATCCTGATGGTGCCGATTTATTTCAGCTTCGGGAAAGGGACGCCGACCGTGATCATGAAGCCGATCCTAAAGGCGAGCACGGAGATTCAGGTGAAGGTCCCGACCGCTCCCAAGGCGGTCACAATGGACGACGAAGCCACCCAGCTGGCCACCTTCATCCCGGAAACAGCCCAATAGGAAGTCAGGCCGCCGGGAACGGCTCCGCGACGCTGACCGTCGTCTTCGCCCCGCGCGTCTCGAGATCCTTGAAGAACGGCGCCGCCTCGACGGCGCGCTCCGGCGGGAGAACCCCGGTCGCCTTCACCGTCCCCTGCGCCAGCCAGCGCGCCACGATCGCCGGAGGTGAGGCGACGAGCAGCGTGCCGCCGGAGATCCCCCACTCCTTGTGCGGGAAGGCAGTGGTCTCCACCTTGCCGAGAACGGCCCGGCCGCCGCGCGTCCCGCGCACCTCGGTGACGATGTGCTTGAAGCCGAGGCTCCCCGTCCGCTCCGTCTGGGGCGCGCGCTTCAGCACCTCCATCAGCACGTCGCGCGGGCGCACCGCGTGGCCGCGCACCGTCACCGGCTCGGTCGAGGCCAACCCGAGCTGCGCCAGGAACTGCAGCTGCCGCAGCGCCTTCTCCGAGTAACCGAAGAAGGAGATCTTGAAGAAGCAGTCGCGGATCCCCTTCCCGGCGTAGGTCAGGGGGAGGGTCGCCACCTCGGAGTGCAGCGACAGATGGACCTTCGACACGCCGATCGGCTCCTGGAACCGATACAGCTCCTCCTCGCCCAAGGGTGCCGTCTCCTTGAACTCGCCGTCGCGGAACACGACTGGAGGGAGCGTGATCTCGTCGAAGATTGTCTGGATCGAATAGGCCCACGCCAGCGAGTCGCCCTGATCCGGCGTCGCGCCGTTGAAGATCCGGATCGACTCCACCGTGTCGAGGCTGTCGGCCACGACGCGCGCCTGCACATTGGCGATCCCCGGGCACGATCCGAGCCCCAGGACCGCCAGCACCCCGGCGCTCTTGAACTTCCCGTCCAGCTCCATCTGCTTGCGCGTCGTGTGGAACAGCCCGCCCAGGTCGATGTACGGCACCCGCGCGTCGAGGCACGCCAGCATGATCGGGAGGTTGAAATAGTACTGCACCGAGTTGACGACCGCGCCGGCTCCCTGCAGCAGCTTCACCAGCGCCGCGTGATCGGTGACATCGACGCGCACCGCGTTGACCCCCGGCCGGCCGAAGGAGGCCGCCGCCTTCTGCGCCCCCTCCAGATCGAGATCGGCGATCACCAGCTCGCGGACCGCCCGGTCCGAAGCCAGGTCCCGCCCGATGGCCCGCCCGATGATCCCCGCTCCCCCCAGAACGACGATGCGCACGACGCACGCTTCCTTTCCCGCCCCTGCCGGCGATGTGCCGCGGCCACGGCCTTTGGCGCTGAAGGACGCATGCTAGCGCGGTCTTCGCGACAGGGTCAATTGGCTCGATTGACAGTTTCCCGCGCAGGGACGGATCATGGCGCGTCGATCTATGTCCAGGGATTCGCCGAGGACCTGACATGTTCACACGCGAGGAATTCGCCCGCCGGCGCGCGACCTTGAAAGCCGTGGTGGAGCGGGAAGGCCGGTTGCTCGCCGCCGCGAGCGTCGGCCTCGGGCTGGCGCAGCTGCTCTACATCCGATGGGCCGGCGCGCACCTCCCCCGCTGGCCGCGGCTCGCGACCGAGGGCGGGGCCTTCCTTATTTATATGGCGCTCGTCGGCATCCTGCTGTGGCGTCTGGAGAGCCGGCGCCGCGCCGCCCGCCCAGCCTGCCCCCAATGCGGCGCCCCGCTGGAAGGGATGTCCGAGCGCGTCGCCACCGCCACCGGCCATTGCGACCACTGCGGCGGGCAGGTGATCGCGTGACTCCGGCCGGCTCGACGGCACTCCTTCAGGCGTGAGCCGTCCCCTTTCCTGCGTCGCGGAGGCGGCCTTGCTGGCGATCCTGTGCGCACCGGTCGCCGCGCGCGGCCAGGCCCCGGCAGCGCCGTCGCCCGAGGTCGGCGCAGTGCGCACGGATGACCCCATCCATCTGGATGGGAACCTCGACGAGCCGGCCTGGGCGGGCGCCGGCGTCATCGCCGACCTGACGCAGCAGGAGCCGCGCCCGGGAGAGCCGACCGCGTATCGGACCGAGGTGCGGCTCCTGGTCGACGGCGACACCCTTTATCTCGGGTTCACCTGTCACGACGGCGATCCGGCGCAGATCGCCGTGCACACGATGCAGCGGGACGGCGATTTCAACGGCGACGACACGGTCGCGTTCGTGCTCGACCCATTCGGGGATCATCGGAACGGCTACCTCTTCCGGCTGAACGCCGCCGGCGCCCGGCAGGACGGGCTGATCTCCCAGGCCCGG
>JAYUCR010000167.1:0-2004 GCA_043740165.1 Acidobacteriota bacterium
CGGACCTCGCCATGGATCGGGATGAAGAAGCGCGGCCGGACGAGCGTCAGCATGATCTTCAGCTCTTCCTGGCTCGCGTGTCCGGAGACGTGGTAGGGCGGGGCGCCGCCGAAGACGACGTCGGCCCCGCGGCGGTAGATGTGGTTGATCACGCGGTTGATCGAACGCTCGTTGCCGGGAATGGCGCGCGCCGAGATCAATACCAGATCACCAGGCTCGATCTTGGCGTCCCTGTGGTCGTCGAGGGCGATGCGCGACAGCGCCGACATCGGCTCCCCCTGGCTGCCGGCGGCCAGGATCACGGTGCGCGACGGCGCCAGACGGCGCAGCTCGGACGGCTCGATCAGCGTTCCGGCCGGCACCTTGAGATGGCCCAGGTCCTGCGCCACGGCCGACACCGAGGCCATGCTGGAGCCGACCAGGGCGACGCGACGCTTGAAGGTCACCGCCCGATCGATCACCTGCTGGATGCGGTGCACGTTGCTGGCGAAAGTGCTCAGCACGATGCGTCCGCCGGCACGCCGGAAAACACCGTCCAGCGCCTCGCCCACGATGCGCTCCGAGCCGCTGAACCCTTCCACCTCGGCGTTGGTGCTGTCCGACATCAGCGCCAGGACCCCCTGGTCGCCGTAGTAGGAGAAAGTCTGGAAGTCGAAGGTCCGCCCGTCGATCGGCGTCTGGTCCATCTTGAAATCGGCCGAGTGGATCAAGGTGCCGGCCGGGGTGGTGATCGCCAGCGCCAGCGAGCCGGGGATGCTGTGGGTGATCTGGATGAATTCGATCCGGAACGGGCCGAGGGTGATCTCGTCGCGCGCCTTGACGACCTTGAGGTTGCGCTCGGCCGGAAGCCCGTGCTCCTTCAGCTTGCGCGCCGCCAGGCCGAGCGTGAAGTCGCTGCCGTAGATCGGGACGCGCACCTTGTCGTACAGATACGGGAGCGCCCCGATGTGATCCTCGTGGCCGTGGGTGAGCACGATGCCGCGTACGTCCGCCGGCCGCTCGAACAGCCAGGACATCTCCGGGATGGCGACGTTCACGCCGAGGATGGTCTCCTCGGGGAAGAGCACCCCGGCGTCCACCACAATGATCTCCTGGCCGTAGCGCAGCGCGGTGCAGTTGAGCCCGAATTCGCCCAGACCTCCCAGCGGGATGATCTGCAGCGGGTGGTGCGAGGCGGGGCGCGGCGCTTCGCCGCGGCGGCTGGTCACGGGGGGCATTATAGGGCGCGCCAGGCCTCCGCGAGGCTCAAAAAGCCGGCCACCGGCACCGATTCCGCCCGCGCCCTGGGATCGACGCCGGCCGCTTCGAGCAGGGCCTGCGCTCCGGCATGTCCCAGGAACTCCCCGCCGGCTCCGCGCCGGGTCAGGCGGGCCAGGTTGTTCTGCAGGGTCTTGCGCCGCTGCGCGAAGGCGGCGCGCAACAGGTCGCTCAGGAGATCGGGGTGCCTCGTGGCGAGCTCGCCGGGATCGCGCAGCGCGAGGCGCACCACCTCGGAATCGACCTTGGGGCGCGGGCGGAACGAGCCGGGCCCGAGGCGAAGAATCGAATCGACCCGGGCGTAGGTCTGGCAGAGGACCGACAGCCCTCCGTAGCTCTTCCGCCCCGGAGGCGAGGCGATCCGCTCCGCGACCTCGCGCTGCACCATGATCATCAGGTCGCGCACCAGCGGCCGGAGGTGCAGGAGCCGGAGGATGACCGCGGTGGCGATGTTGAACGGCAGGTTGCCGATGATCCGCGCCGGCCGGTCGGGGCCGGCGTCGATCCGCGCCAGAAGGCCGCCCCAGTCGGCCTGCAGGACATCCGCTTCCACGATCTGGACGTCGCCGGCGCCCCCGGACCCCGGGCCGGCGGTGGGAATGGTGAATTCCGCCCGCAGCAGGCCGGCCAGGGCCGGGTCGACCTCGATCAGGAGGAGCCGCCCGACCCTCCCCGCGAGCTTGCGGGTCAGGGCCCCTTTCCCGGGACCGATCTCGATCACGCGGTCGTCGGGGCGCGGGGTGAAGG
>JAYUCR010000168.1:0-4938 GCA_043740165.1 Acidobacteriota bacterium
CAGGGGAGCGGCGATCTGATCAACCACTACCTCGACGCGCAGCCGATCGCCAAGGGACGCGAGGTGATCGGCTACCGGCGCGGCGACGGCCGGACGCAGATCCACGTCGAGACCGGCAGCGGCGACCTGGTCATCGAGCCGGGCGGGGCGTCGGCGTCGCGGCAGTCGGCGTCGCGGTAGGCGCTGTTTGCGCGCCGCGCCGGAAGACGTCCAGGAGGGCGATGGTGATCGCCAGGATCACCGGGCCGATCAGAAGCCCCAGGATTCCGAAGGCGCTCAGGCCGCCGAGCACTGAAAAGAAAATGAACAGCTCGTGCATGCGCGCCTTGCTGCCGACCAGGCGCGGGCGCAGGAGATTGTCGATGGTGCCGATCACGCCGACCCCCCAGACCAGCAGGATCGCCGCCTTGCCATAGTGGTTGGTGAGAATCAGCCAGGTCGCCGCCGGGGCCCAGACCAGGGCCGACCCCGCCATCGGAACCGTGCTCATGATGACCATCACCACCGCCCACAGGAGGGCGGACGGGATGCCGAGCGCCCAGAACATCAGCCCGCCCAGCGTGCCCTGGATCATGGCGATCACCAGCACGCCGTAAACGCTGGCGGAGATGATCTCGGTCGTCCTGCGCATGATGGCCAGGCTCTCGTCGCGCGGCAGCGGGATGATGTCCGGAAGCCGCTCCACGATCCGATCGCCGTCGCGGAACAGGTAATACATCGTGAAGATCGTCAACACCATGCTGGTGAGGATCCCGAACAACCCTCCCAGGATGCTCGCCGAGCCCTGCAGCAGGCGCTCACCGAGTCTGCTGGCCTGCCGCTGCAGCCCTTCCGAGGACAGGAGCTGGTCGACGTCGACATGCTGCTTCAGGGCATCGAGCACCGGCTGGAACCGGGCCCGGGTGTCCGGGTCATCACGCGCCGCCTGCAAAAAGTCCTGAAACCGGTAGACGGCGTTGGACGCCTGGTGGACCACCGCGACTCCGACGAAGACCAGCGGCGCGATGACGGTGAGCAGGACGAGAAGGACCGACAGCGCCGCGCTCAAGGACGGCCGGCCGGTGCGGGCGTGGATGAATCGGCAGGCGGGATTGAAGAGCGCGGTGAGCACGGTGGCCCAGACCAGCACCTGGATGAACGGCTGCGCCATTCTCCAGCAGAGAAAGAGGGCAAGGGCGGTCGCCGCCATCAGGGCGACCCACTGCGACTGGCTGTCGCGCTCGCTCATGCCGGCTCGTTCCTCACGGGAGGGCGGAGGATAGCATGCCGGCCCGCTCGGAAAAGAGCACGAGGCGGGATCCGTCGCGCTGCCCGACACGCTCCCCCGGCGTCAGGATGCCGGCGAGATTGAGCGGATCGGCCGCCGACACCTCGCACCGCGGATCCGCCGTCGGGGCGCGTCGCCTGGCGCGCAGCGCTGTCACCGCCTCGGCCAGGGCAAACTGCTCGCCCGGAAAGCCATCCACGAATCGGCCGCCGCGCACTTCACCCCGGGCTTCGGCCCGGCGCAGCACCCGGAGGAGCTCGCGCCAGGGCGGCGCCGCCGACTCACGCGCCAGGAGATCGCGGAACAGAACGCCGTACCGCCTCAACAGCTGCGCCGCATGCTGATCGAGCGCCTCCTCCGGCGCCACCCCGCCGCGGTCGAGAAGGCTCAGGCGCCCCTCGCCATGCAGCGGCCCGGATCCGCGCCGGCGCGTGAAGCGGCCGGTCCCGCGGGCCGCCTCCGCGCGCCGCCGGCGCTTCCCCGCCGAGCCCAAAGCACCCGTCAGGCGACGCAGCGCGGCGAAGCCGTCCAGCGTCGCGAGGCCGGAACCGACGAGCTCGCCGATGGCGGCATCGATCTCGGCCGGCAGCATGTGGAGTGCTGTGGCGGCCTCCCCGGGATACGAGGCCCCGCGGGCCCGCAGATGCTCGCGCACCGCCGCGGCGCGCGATGACAGCTTCGCTTCGTCATCGCGGCGGCTGCAGAGCCACGCGAGATCGTCCCGCAGCGCCAGGGTGATGAGACTGGCGCGATGGAAGGCGCGCCGCACCGGGCCCGCCCCGGCGGGAAGGCTGTCGCGCGCCGAGAGCCTCCCCCAGATCACCTGGCCGCCAAGGCCCAGGCGCTCGAGGTCGTCGGGATCGTAGCGCTCCAGGCGCGCCGGCAGGATCGACCCCTCCCACGCCTCGACCGGGGCTTCGAACCCCTGCAGCATCTCGATCACCTCGAGCAGGCCGTCGGCGCCGCGCCGTCGCGTGCCGGGCGTGGCGTGCTGCCAGTCGGCCAGGAAGCGCAGGAAAATCGCCGCCGGGACCGGCTCGATCTCGCGCCGCAGGGTGTCGAGCGTGGCGTGGTGGATGCGCGCCAGGATCCGACGGTCGCACCATTCGACGCCGCCCGCGTCCCCGACGGGGTCCCGTCCCGGCGTGAACGAGCCGCGAAGCAAAACACCTTCCCCCTCGAGCGCGGCCGCCGCCACCTCGAGACCGGCCGCCGGCAGGCCGAGGGTCTGCGCCAGGGCCGGCGTCGTGAACGGGCCCGACACTTCCGCCCAGCCGCGCAGCACCGCCAGGAGACCGGCGTCGGTGCCGGCCCGGGCGGCCTCGGCAAGCGCCGCGCGCTCGGTGGCCGCCAGCGCGTCGCCGATCGGCACGACGCGGCCGGTGCCCGCCAGCACCTCGAGGAAACCGGCGGCCTCGGGGCTGAAGCGGGCGGCGAGCTCGGAGCGCGGCAGCAGGACCAGCGTCAGCAGCGCGTCGTGCACCTCTTCCGCGTCGCGCGGGCTCGGCCAGGCGTCGCGGGCGACCGAGCGGATCGCCTCGGGATCGAGACGCCCGAGATCGCGGGCCTCGGCCGGCAGCGCGCGGCGCAGGTTCACGGCGCGCGCCCGGCGCTCCTCGAGCGGCGCGTCGTCCAGGAAGGCGTACGGCATCGCGTTCAGGATCTGGTGCGCGAAGGCCGAGGGCTGCGGCGTGTCGCGCGCCAGGATCTCGATGCCGCCTCCCTCGATCTCCCTCAGGAGATCGGCGAGCCCGATGGTGTCGAGCGCCTCGTGCAGGCAGTCGCGCATGGTCTCGAACACCAGCGGGTGATCGGGGATCTCGATGTCGCCGCCGGGAGCGTTGTCCTGGCAGGCGGACTGCGCCGGGAAAACCGCCGCCAGCAGATCGTCGCACCGCATCCGCAGCAGGGGTGGCGGGACCTTGCGCCCGCCGAGGTACCGCGGCACGGCGAGCGCCCGGGTCGCCGTCCAGCGCCATCGCGCGGTGAAGATCGGGGACGGCAGCACCGCCTGGGTGACGACCTCCTCGACACTGCCCGCGCGCACGAAGCGGAACACATCCTCCAGCGGGAACGAGTGCTGCGGCCCGAGCGACAGGTTGATGCCGTCGTCGGTGGCCGCCGCCTGCAGCTCGAAGTCGAACGAGCGGCAGAAACGCTTGCGGAGGGCCAGCCCCCAGGCCCGGTTGATCCGGCCGCCGAACGTGGCGTGCAGCACCAGCTGCATCCCGCCGCTCTCGTCGAAGAAGCGCTCCGCCACGATCCGGCGCGCCGTCGGCACCACCCCGAGCACCCGCTTCCCTTCCGCGATGTAGGCGATCACCTGGGACGCGGCCGCGGGCTCGAGCCCCATCTCCTCCGCCAGCATCCGCTCCGCGGCTCCCGGCGATTCGAGCCCGCGATCGACCGCGTCGCGCAGATCGCCGACCGCCCGCGACAGCTCGGGGGTGCGGGCCGGCGCCTCTCCGAGCCAGAACGGAACGCTGGGGCTGGCGCCCGGCGCCGCCTCCACCCGCACCCGCCCGCGCTCGATGCGGCGGATGCGCCAGGCGGCATTGCCCAGCAGGAAGACATCCCCCGCCATGCTCTCGATGGCGAAATCCTCGTTGACGCGGCCGACGAAAGTCCCTTCGGGCTCGAGCACCACGTCGTAGTCGGCATTGTCGGGGATCGCTCCGCCGCTGGTCAGCGCCAGGAGGCGGGTGCCACGGCGCGCTCTCAGGATCCCGTTCACCCCGTCGCGGTGCAGGAGCGCCGCGCGCCGCCCGCGGGCCGTGGCAAACCCTTCCGACAGCATCGTCACCACGGCGTCGAACCGCGCGCGAGGCAGGGCGCGGTATGGGAAGGCCCGCCGCGCCATTGCGAACAGCCGATCCTCTTCCCAGCTCTCCGAGGCGCACGCGGCGGCGATCTGCTGCGCCAGGACGTCGAGCGGCCACTCCATCACGGTCAGCCGATCGAGCTCCCCCCGGCGCGCCAGGCGGAGGAGGGCCGCGCACTCCAGGAGCTCGTCGCGCGTCAGCGGGAAGAGCCGCCCCTTCGGGGTGCGCCCGAGCGCGTGCCCCGATCGGCCGACCCGCTGGACGCACAGCGCCACCGATCGCGGCGAGCCGATCTGGCAGACCAGGTCGACGGTGCCGATGTCGATCCCGAGCTCGAGCGAGGCGGTCGCGACACAGACGCGCGCCTCGCCGGCCTTCAGGCGCTCCTCGGCGCGCAGCCGCGTGGCCCGCGCCAGGCTGCCGTGGTGCGCGACGACCGCCTCCTCCCCCATGCGCGCCGCGAGCTGATGCGACACCCGCTCCACCAGGCGCCGCGTGTTGACGAAGACGAGGGTCGTGCGGTGCTCCCCCGACAGGGCCGCCACCCGGTCCAGCGTTTCGTCCCAGATGCCGAGCGTCGCGATGGCGCCCAGCTCGTCGCGCGGGACCTCGATCTGCATGTCGAGATCGCGCCGCGCCCCTTCGTCGACGATGACGCACTCCGGCGCCGCGCCCTCGGCCGTGCCCGCGCTGCCGCCGGCGCCGGCAACGGCGCCGACCAGGAAGCGCCCGATCTCCTCGATCGGGTGCACCGTGGCCGACAGGCCGACCCGCTGCAGCGGCCGGGGGGCGAGCGCCGCCAGCCGCTCCAGGCTCAAGGCGAGATGCGCCCCGCGCTTGTCGTCGGCC
>JAYUCR010000169.1:0-4938 GCA_043740165.1 Acidobacteriota bacterium
CCGTCGCCGGGGATAAAGACCGAGGTGATTCCGAAGCGGTTGGCGTCGGCATTGGTCCGGGCGACCAGGTCGAACCGCATCGCCTCGGTGATTGGCGCCACGGGGCCCCAGTCGGGGACCTCGTAGTCGGAGAAGAAGCCGTTGGGGACGCCGTCGGCGCCCCGCCCGATCGCCCCTTCGGGCGGGTCGGGCGTTTTCGCGTCGATGCGGGCGTTGGCGATCGCCTGGCTGTTCATCCAGAACTTGTGGCCGTCGGCGTGCTCGATCAGGATCGGCCGGGTGGTGTCGAGCCGGTCCAGGTCCCGACGCGTGAGAGGCGTGCCGACAGGCTCGATCGCCTCCGCGAACAGGTAGTTGGCCTCCATTCGCGTGTTGGTGTGCTTGAGCGCCAGCTGGTCGGGGCGGTCAAGGCAAGCCTGGAGCCTGGCCAGGATCTGCGGCACCGTCCCGCCTGCGTACCCCATGTGACAGTCGGTGAGCCGCGTGCCGTGAAAATGCCCGTCGACGATACCGGGCATCACCATCCGGCCGCCGAGATCGATCACCTTCGTCGCCGGCCCGACATACTTCCGCGCCCCCCGCGACGACCCGACGAACACGATCCGGCCGCCGGCGATCGCCGCCGCCTGGGCGAACTCCGGCTGTGCGAGATCCGGCTGGACGAGCTCCGGACGAGCGGTCCCTCCGCCCGGCTCGGACCCGTGGCGCACCTCGATGCCGTGGAAGACGAGCAGGTCTCCATTCAGGAGAACGGTGTCGGCGGTGGGCGGGCTTGCCAGCCCGAACCCGAACAGGAACAGCAGCGCAAGCCCGGCGACGGCCATGCTCTTCAATGGATGGCTCAATGGCGCTCCTCGACCTGAGGCCGCTGCGCCCTTGCGCCGGCGGCCACCTAAGGATACTCCGACCTCCCGCAGTCCAGAAATCGGGGAGGTGAGGCATAATCCCCGGACCACAATCAACATGAGCGTCCAGCGTCGCGCCTCGAGGCGGGGAGTCCGACTCGCTCGACCACGACAACAGGAGGTGATGGATGAAGCGCGCGTTCGTATGCCTGTTCCCGCTGCTGCTGGGCTTGTCGGCTGCGTCTCAGATGGCCGGCGCCCAGGCGGCCGGCGCAGTGGCGGCCGCCGACCCGGTGGCGCAGCCGGTGATCGCCATCCGCGCCGGGGCGCTGATCGACGGCCGCGCCGGCCAGCCGCAATCGAACCAGGTCATCGTGATCCGCGGCAACCGGATCGAAACCGTCTCGGCCGCCGCCGCCGCGCGGATTCCCGAAGGGGCCCGCGTCATCGATCTCTCCCGCGCGACGGTGCTGCCGGGCATGATCGATTCGCACACGCACATCTTCCTGCAGGGCGAGGATCCGGCGCAGGGGGGCTACGACGTCCAGATCCTGAAGTACCCGCTGGCCTATCGCGCCGCGCGGGCGACGGTGGCGGCGCGGCGCGCGCTGGAGCAGGGCTTCACCACGATCCGCGACATGGAAACCGAAGGGGCCGGCTACGGCGACGTCGGGATCAAGATGGCGGTGGAGGAGGGGCGGATCCCCGGGCCGCGCATGTTCGTGGTGACGAAGGCGCTCTCCACGACCGGCGGCTATCCGCTCGAAGGCTTCGCGCCGGAGCTCGACCTGCCGCGCGGGGCGCAGATCGCCGATGGCCCCGTCGGCTTCCGCAAGGCGACGCGCGAGCAGCTCGAGCACGGCGCCGACTGGATCAAGGTCTACATGACGCACCGCTCGTGGGTCGACGAGAAGAACCACCTGATCTCGCAGCCGACCCTCACGCTGGAGGAGATCCAGGCGGTGGTGGACGAGGCGCACGGCTGGGGCAGGAAGGTCGCGTGTCACGCCTACGGCGGCGTCGGGCTGCGCCGCGCGCTCGATGGCGGGTGCGACTCCATCGAGCACGGCCTCGACCTCGACGATGCCGCCGTCGCCCAGATGGTGAAGCAGGGAACCTGGTACTGCCCGACGCTCTCGCCCTACTACTACTGGCAGGCCCCCGCCGACACCCCCGACGGCAGGCGCGATCGCGCCCGCGTGGCGCTGCACGGTCCGTCGTTCCAGAAAGCGCTGAAGGGTGGCGTGAAGATCGTCTTCGGCACCGACGCCGGCAGCTTCGAGTGGACCGACCCGAAATCTCCCATCGCCATGGAGTTCGGCAGGATGGTGGAGCTCGGCATGACGCCGATGGCGGCGATCCGGTCGGCCACTTCGATCCCCGCCGTGATGCTGGAGATGGCCGGCCAGATAGGCGTGATCGCCCCGGGCGCCTACGCCGACGTGATCGCCGTCGCCGGCGATCCGCTGCGCGATGTGAAGGTGCTGGAGAAGGTCGGCTTCGTGATGAAAGACGGGGTCGTGTTCAGGAACGACTTGAAGTAATCGTTCCTACTGCGGCAGCGGGCCGCAGCGCGCTTCGAGCGCGGACCGGTAGCGCTCCCGCACCATGCGAAGGAGCCCCTGGCGCGCTTCGGGCGAAGCCGACGGGATTGTGACTCCGAAGGCCTCCACCTTTGCCGCGTTCGTGGCCTCTTCGATGAACGCGGCGATTCGTCCGGCGTCTTCCTCGGAAACCAGGACGGAGCAGGAATAGGCGCCGCTCTCGACGGTCATCCGTCGATCGTCGAGAAGGCGAAGCAAGTAAGGCTCCGCCCGTATCGGAGAGGGAGCGGCCCGGCGCCGGAGGACGGAGGGAGCCGCCGGCTCGGCCGCCGCCGCGACCACTCCCGCCGCCGGTGCTGTGGCTACGGTGGCCGGAGCCTGCGCCGTCACATCACGCGCGGCATCCCCCTCGGCCCTTGCAGCCTGCCCGGCCGCGGGATATCCGAGAGATTTCATTTCCACTTCGCCTCCCGTGGCAGCCGGCTGGTCGTCGGCGACTTTCCTCTGGTCCTGCAAACGCCGCGGTTCGTTCTCCTTCTTCCCCTCCAGCGTTGACCCGACGGTGGCCGGCACGGTCGCCGCGGGCGGGACCGTCGGGTTCTCCCGTGCAACCGCGCTCTCGGCGATGAGGGGCGCGCCTTGATCGACCTGGGACGGGGGCCGCTCCGGCCAGGCCCTCCATATGAGGACTGCCACGAGCACGCTTGCCGCCGCCGCAAGCGGCATCGTCTGCTCCCAGAACTTCCGCGGTTGCCGCGGTCGGTCCGCCGCGGGCGGTGGCACCGCCGTTGACGCCGGGATCCCCGGGGCCTCGGCCGCATTGAGGTGCGTCCGGATGCGGCCGGCGAGATCGGCCGGGACCGCGGGAGGCGCGACGGCGGCGGCCGCGCGGTGGATCGACCGGAGATCAAGGACGAGCTCACGGCACGCGGCGCAATCGCGCAGATGCTGTTCGACGTCGCGGAGCTCCTCGCCGGCGAGCTCGCCATCGACGAAGGCCGAGAGCGCTTCGAGGGGATGGTTCACGTCCGTCCCTCCACGCAATCACGCAACGCCAGCCTGGCTCGCGCCAGGCGGGAACGCACGGTTCCGATGGCGACCTCGAGCGCCGCGGCGATCTGATCGTACGAAGAAGCTTCGGTGAGGCGCAACGCCAGGACAGCCCGCCACGGTCCGGGGAGCCGCTGGAGGCACTCGGAAAGCCGCCGTCGCAGCTCCCTGTCCTCCAGCTGACGCAACGGCCGCGTGCGGGCATCGTCCTCGATCGGGTCTTCGAGCGGGACGGATGCCCGCCGCAGCCGCTCCGAAGCGCGCCCGCGATGATTGAGCGCCCGGCTCACGGCGATTTTCTGCAGCCAGGTGGAAAGACGCGCCTCGCCGCGAAACCCGGGCAGCGACTGCCACGCCGAGAGAAAAACCTCCTGCACAACATCCTCCGTGTCCTCCTGGTGGCGGAGCACCCTCCAGACGAGATTCCAGACGCGCTCGAGATGCGCCTCCATGATCGACGCGAACGCTTCGCGATCTCCTCCCTGAGCGCGCGCCAGGAGCCGGTCGTCGCCGCCCGCGGACGCATCGGTTGCGTCCTCCATTCGCAGGCTGTCGGGATTCAGGGGTGCCATCGGCTCAAGGCCCTCTGCATGTTGGACAGTTGCGCCGGCCCGAAGTTCCGGGGATCACGAAAATTTCCGAGGCGACCGGCGCGCGGGTCGTCGTGACCGGGCCGGTGGCGCACACCATCGTGCGCCAGGACTGGGAGAACCCGAACTCCGAGCCGGTCGAGGGACTCTACATCTTCCCGCTCCCGACAACGCGGCGGTCACCGACATGTGGCTGCAGATCGGGGCGCGCCGGATCGACGCGGAGATGCGCCGGCGGGAGGAGGCGTGAGCGATCTACGAGCAGGACAGGGCCGAAGGGCGCGTCGTGGGCCTTCTCGATCAGGAGCGCCCGAACGTCTTCGCGCAACGGGTGGCGAACCTCATGCCCGGGATGCGGATCGAGGTGACGATCGAACTCGACCAGGAGATCCGCTGCGACGAAGGGGACTGCGCCTATGTCCTTCCGACGGCCATCGGGCCGCGCTTCATCCCGGCCCGCCAGGCCGATCCGGGGGAGATCGCCCCGCCCGTGTTGCCGCCGGGCATCGGTACCGGACAGCGCCTCTCCTTCCGTCTCGAGCTCGACGCCGGCATGCCGGCGCACGACCTGCGCTCGGAGAGTCACCGGATGATCGTCGTTCTCGACTGCTCCGGATCGATGAGCGGCACGCCGACTCGCCGCCATGCTGGCCGATCCGCCGGCCCTGGCGCTCGTCGCCATGGTCCGCGGGGTAACATCGTGAGCTGTGCGCCTCAGTCGGGCTTGATCTCCGGGAGCCAGGGGCCGGGGTTGTTGCGTCTCTTCTCGATGAAGGCGCGCCACGGCTCGAGCCCGAGCGCGAGCCGGTTCAGGTCCACGCGGGCCTCATCTTCGGGTGAGAGCACACCGACGAGCTGCGTGCCGTACATCTGGGGCAGGCCCTCATGGGAGAGGACGCGATCGGTGAG
>JAYUCR010000170.1:0-1993 GCA_043740165.1 Acidobacteriota bacterium
CGGAGCGGCCGCTGTCGGACGGCCTGGTCACCCTGACGACGTCGCGCGATCCGGTGGGCGCGCCGATCTTCTACCGCGACGTGCCGCTCATGCCGTCGCAGACCGAAGAAGGGGTCATCAAGCCGCTCGCCAAGGGAGCGCTGCCGCTCATCAACTGGCGGCTGCGCGATATCGGGCGCGAGGAGAGCCGCATTCTCCTGCAGGACATGCCGACCTGCGCCAACTGCCATTCGTTCTCGGCCGACGGCAAGACTCTCGGGCTCGACGTCGACGGGCCGCAGGGGGACAAGGGGGCTTATGCCATCGTGCCGGTCGCCCGGCGCACGGTCATCCGCGATCAGGATGTGATGACCTGGAATGCCTACCCGGGGATGAAGACCGGCCTCAACACGCTCGGGTTTCTCTCCCGCGTCAGCCCCGACGGGCAGCATGTCCTCTCCACCATCAACGAAGCCCTCTACGTGCGCAACTTCTGGAACTACAAGTTCAACCAGGTCTTCTACCCGACGCGCGGCATCCTCGCCTGCTACGACCGGGCGTCGGGAAAGATCCAGGCCCTGCCGGGGGCCGACGATCCGCGTTACGTGCACTGCGATCCGGTCTGGTCGCCGGATGGCGGGACGATCGTCTTCGCGCGCGCCACGGCGCGCGACCCCTACATCGCCGGGCGGCCGGAGGCGACCTACGCCAACGACCCGAACGAGACCCCCATCCAGTACGACCTGTACCGCATCCCCTGGAACGACGGCCGGGGCGGCAAGGCGGAGCCGCTCCTGGGCGCCGGCGGGAACGGCATGAGCAACTCCTTCCCCAAGGTTTCTCCCGACGGCCGGTGGGTGGTCTTCGTGCAGAGCCGGAACGGGCAGCTCATGCGCCCCGATGGCCGCCTCTTCATCGTCCCCCTGGAAGGGGGCGCGGCGCGTCCCATGCGCTGCAACCTGACGCTGATGAACTCGTGGCATTCGTTCTCCCCCAGCGGCCGCTGGATGGTCTTCTCGTCCAAGACCAACACCCCGTACACGCAGATGTTCCTGACGCACCTGGACGAGGCCGGGAACGACAGCCCCCCGGTTCTGATCGAGAACAGCACGGCGGCCAACCGCGCGGTCAATATTCCGGAGTTCGTCAACGTCGCCTACGATGAGTTCCAGGGGATCGACGTGCCGGCGGTCGAAGCCTCACGTCATTTCGTCCACGGCAGCGACCTGGCGGCGCAGGGGAAAAACGAGGAGGCGGTGGCCGAATACGAAAAAGCGCTCGCGGGGCCCCTCCCCGAGTGGCGCACCAGCGCCTGGAAGGTGCACGGCAACCTGAGCAAGGCGCTCCTGTTGCTGGGACGGCGGGAGCCGGCCCTGCAGCAGATCCACGAGGCGCTCCGGCTCAATCCGTACAGCGCCGAGATGCACGCCAACCTCGGCTACCTGCTGTTCACCGGGGGGCAGATCGATGAGGCGCTCGCGGAAACCAACCTGGCGCTGAAGTACGCGCCGAAGGATCCGAAGCCCTGGACCAACCGCGCCACCATCCGGCTGAAGCAGGGAGACAAGGCGGGAGCCCGGTCCGACTACGACACGGCGATCGGTCTGGATGCGAAGTGCGTCGACGCCTACGTCGGGCGCGGCACGCTGCGGCGTGACGACGGGGATCGGGCGGGGGCCCTGGCCGATTTCGGCAGCGCCATCGCGGCCGATCCCAAGGCGGCGGCGCCGCTCTACAACCGCGCCGTCCTGTTGATGAAGGGGGGCGACCAGCCCGGAGCGCTGCGCGACCTGACCGACGCGCTGCAAGTGGCGCCCGCCGACTGGCCGCACCGCGCCGAAGCGGAGGCGCTGCGCCGCCAGATCCGGGACCGGATGGGAGCCGCGCGCTGACCCGATACCAGGCGGCGCGAGTTGATGGAGCCGGTCTCACCGAGCTGCACATCGGCGCCCGGCCGGATCCATCCGCTTCGGGGTTCGAGGCGCAGGCGCGCTCGATGTACGAGACGCTCCTG
>JAYUCR010000171.1:0-4918 GCA_043740165.1 Acidobacteriota bacterium
GCGGCCCTCACCGCGGCGCGGAGCGCTCCGCCACGCGTCCCGGCATGCGCCCCCGAGCGCGCGCCGGCGTGCCGGGCGCGGCCGGCGAGACAACGCAGCCCGATGCCGGAGGCGCCGAGCGTGCCGGTGACGTACAACCCGTCCCCCGGCCGCGCGCCATCCCGTCGCACCGCCTGTCCCGGCTCGATCAGGCCGAGCAGCGTCACATTGAGGAACAGCCGCTCCGCGGCACACGTGTCTCCCCCGACGATCGCCACCCCGTGCTCGCGCGCCATCGCGGCGAGGCCCCGCGCCACGCCGCTGGCGTAGGCGGCGGGGGTCGTGCGCGGCAATCCGATCGACACGACGGCGGAGTGCGGCAGGCCGCCCATCGCGGCGATGTCGCTCAGGTTCACCGCCATCGCCTTGCGGCCCAGGAGATAAGCGGGGGTCCGTCGGGCGCGGAAGTGCACCCCTTCGGTCAGCAGATCGGTGGTGACAAGCAGCTGCGCCTTCCCGGGCAGCGCGAGCACCGCGGCATCGTCGCCGATGCCGACCACCGGCCGCGGACCGGCCCCGCGGGTGAGGCGGACCATCAGGTCGATGAAGGCCTGTTCGCCAAGATGAAAGGGCATGGTCGTGTCGGGTCGCGGCGGGTCGACCCGCCCGTGATCAGATCGCGGCGACGGTGCGCGCGGGGTTGACCCGCGGGCCGGTGCGGCGCGCCACCGGATCGGCGAGCGCCGCCTCGAGGACCTGGCTGACGTCGGAGACGAAGATGAAGCGCAGCCCTTTTCGGAACAGCCGCGGCACGTCCTCGAGGTTGCGACGGTTGGCCTCGGGGAGGATGACCGTTTCGATCTCCGCCCGTCGCGCCGCCAGCACCTTCTCCTTGACGCCGCCGATCGGCAGGACGTTGCCGCGCAGCGTGATCTCGCCGGTCATGGCGACGCTGCGCCGCACCGGACGGACGGTCAGCACCGACAGAATCGCCGTGGCCATGGTGATTCCGGCGGAGGGCCCGTCCTTGGGAATGGCCCCTTCCGGCACATGGACATGCACGTCGAGCTCGCCGAAAGCGCCGCTGTTGATGCCGAAATCGGCGGCCCGCGAGCGCGCATACGACAGCGCCGCCTGGGCCGATTCTTTCATCACGGCGCCGAGCTGGCCGGTCAGGATCAGGCGGCCGCGCCCCGGCATCGTGGTCGCCTCGACGAACAGGATCTCGCCGCCGGCCGCGGTCCAGGCGAGGCCGGTCGCGACCCCGATCTGGTTGGTCGTCAGCGCCATCTCGGGGCTGACGCGCGGCACGCCGAGCAGCGTTTCGGTGAGCTTGGGGGTCACGTGGTACGGCCCGGTCTGTCCTTCGGCGACCCGGCGCGCCAGCTTCCGACAGATCTTGGCGATCTCGCGCTCCAGGTTCCGCAGCCCGGCCTCGCGGGTGTATTTCTGGATGACGGTGCGGATCGCCTTGTCGGTGAGATCGATCTGGGCCGTCGTGAGTCCGTTTTCGTCGATCTGCTTCGGGATCAGGTGCCGCTTGGCGATCTCGGTCTTCTCCTCTTCCGTGTAGCCCGACAGGTTGATCACCTCCATCCGATCGCGGAACGCCGGCTGGATCGGGTCGAGCAGGTTGGCCGTGGCCACGAACAGCACGTTGCTCAGGTCGAACGGCACGTTGAGATAGTGATCGCGGAAGGAGTTGTTCTGCTCCGGGTCGAGCACCTCGAGCAGGGCCGCCGAGGGGTCGCCGCGGTAGTCGGCGCCGATCTTGTCCACCTCGTCGAGCATGAAGACCGGGTTGTTCGATCCGGCCTGGCTGATCCCCTGGATGATGCGCCCCGGCATCGAGCCGACGTAGGTGCGCCGGTGGCCGCGGATCTCGGCCTCGTCGCGCACCCCGCCCAGGCTGATGCGCACGAACTTGCGGCCGAGCGCCCGGGCGATGGAGCGGCCGAGCGAGGTCTTGCCGACGCCCGGAGGGCCGACGAAGCAGAGGATCGGGCCGCGCATCTTCTTCTTGAGCTTGCGCACCGCCAGGTATTCGACGATCCGCTCCTTGATGTTCTCCAGGCCGTAGTGGTCCTCGTCCAGAATCGCCTGGGCCTTCTTGAGCTCCAGGTTGTCCTTGGTCTGCACCGCCCAGGGCAGGTTGATCATCCAGTCGAGGTAGTTGCGCACCGTGGCGGTCTCGGCCGAGTCCGGGTGCATGCGCTCGAGCTTGTTGATCTGGCGGTCGACCTCCTCCTGCACCTTCTTCGGCATCTTGGCCTTGCGGGCCTTGACGCGCAGGGCCTCGACCTCCTCGGCCAGGTCGTTTCCCTCGCCCAGCTCCGACTGGATCGCCTTCATCTGCTGGCGCAGGAAATACTCGCGCTGCGACTTGTCGATCTCCTCCCGCGCGTGGGTGTTGATCTCCTGCTGCATGGTCAGGAGATCGATCTCGCGGTTGAGCATGTCGTGGGTCTTCTTCAGCCGGGACAGGGGATCGATGATCTTCAGGAGCGACTGCGCGTCGTCGATCTTGAGATCGAGATTGCTCGCCACGAGATCGGCCAGCCGCCCCGGGTCCTCCAGGTTGGACGCGATCACCATCACCTCGGAGGAGATCGCCTTGCCGAGCGACACGCTGCGCTCGAGCGATTTCTTGGTGCTCCGCACCATCGCCTCGATCTCGAGCGACGGCCCGGGGGACGGCTCGACGATCCGCTGGATGCGCGCCTCGAGGTATGGCTCCCGGCGCGCGAAGTCCTCGACGCGGGCGCGGCAGACCCCCTGGACCAGCACGCGGATGCGGCTGTCGGGAAGCTTCAGCATCCTCATGATCACCCCGACCGTGCCGACCGTGAACAGGTCCTTCTCGCTCGGCTCCTCGGTCTGGCTGTCCTTCTGCGCCAGCATCAGGATCATGCGGTTCTCGGAGAGGGCCTTCTCCACCGCCTTGATCGATTTCTCGCGGCTCACCGACAGGGGGACGATGATGAACGGGTAGACCACGAGGTCCCGCAGCGGCAGGACCGGCAGATCCTTCGGGATTTTGGGCTGATCCTCGACGGCTTCGTTCTTCGCGGTCGTCATGACGCCTCCCTGATGCGGATGGCCACCTCGCCCCCGCGCCGGTTGGGCACCTTCGGGAAGATGATCTCGAGCACCCCCTCGGAGAGCACGGCGTCGGCCTCCCGAGTGTTTACCGGAGAGGAGATGTGCACCACCCGCTTGAACTTGCCGTACCCCCGTTCCATGCAGTGAAACTTGCCCCCCTTGGTGGGGCTCTCGGCGCGCTTTTTCTCTCCCCGGATGATCAGGCGGTTGCCCTCGACCGACATGCCGACATCCTTGATGTCGACCCCCGGAAGCTCGAACTTCACCACCAGCTCGCGATCGGTTTCGTAGACGTCGGCGCTCGGGAGCCACGTCCCGCCCCCGTCGCCGCCCGAGGCGCGCAGCTCGATCAGGTTGTCGAACAGGCGGTTGATCTCGCTCTGGATGCGGCTGATCTCCGCGAAGGGACCGATGCTGGCCATGCCGACTGCCTCCTCCGACAGGGTGGCGGAAATTTGGCGCGGCTAATATATAGGCGCCGCGCCGGTCGTCCGCAAGCTACTTGCGCTGCTCCAGGATCTCTTTCAGCTCACGCATGAAATGGTCGACGTCCTGAAAGTGCCGGTAGACGCTGGCGAAGCGCACATAGGCGACCGGGTCGAGGGCTTTCAGCCGCTCCATCACTTTTTCGCCGACGGCGCGGGTCGGGATCTCCCGCTCGGTCGACTCCTGGAGGGTCTGCTCGACCTCGTCGGCGATCGCCTCGAGGGCGCCGGGCGACACCGGGCGCTTCTCGCACGCCCGCCGCAGGCCGGCCATGATCTTGTTCCGATCGTACGGCTCCCGGCGGTCGTCCTTCTTCACCACCATGAAGGCGATCTCGTCGATCCGCTCGTACGAGGTGAAGCGCCGCGAGCAGCGCAGGCACTCGCGCCGGCGCCGGATCACCCCCCCGTCCTTGCCCTCGCGCGAATCGACCACCTTGTCCTCGAGGTGGGCGCAGAAGGGACATTTCATGACGTGCCGCCTCCGGCCGGTTCCGCAGCGTCCGGGACATGCGCCAGGTCCTTCACCTCGGCCGGCCGGACGCCATCCTTCCACATCAGGAGCAGCCCGATGACGATGGGCGGCAGGATGGCGATGGCATGCAGGGTGACGGCCACCGCCCCCGCGACCGCGGCCGGAACGCCCCAGAAGTCGGTGAGCGAGATCTGGCAGAAGTACTCGTACGGGCCGACGCCGCCCGGGGTCGGGATCGAGATGCCGACCGTCAGGGCCACCATCAGGAGAAAGGTGTCGAAGAAACCGAGCGGCACGTCGAAGGCGCGGAGGCCGAGCCAGACCGACAGGTCGATCATCAGCCACATCACGAGTGACGACGCGATGATCCGGCTCAGCTCGCGCAGGCGCCGCACCGACTTGAGGCCGTGCAGGAACTGTTCAAGAAGCGCGATCCCGCGGCCGAACGTGGTGTCGGGCCCGCCGCGGTTCAAGCGGTGCAGCCAGGCGATGAACGGCTTCGGGGCGGCGACCAGGACCACCAGCAGCGGCAGCCCGATCGCCACCACGATCGAGGCGGCCATGGCCCCCTGGCGCATGAACACCGACGCGGAGCTGCGGGCCGCGCCTTCGGCCGGCGGCGCCAGGATCGCCCGCCCATGCGCCGAGAGCGAGAAGACAAGGTAGAGCCCCATGACCGTCATGGCGTCAAACAGGCGCTCCAGCGCGATGGTGGCGATAGCACCGGTCGCGGGGATGCGCTCCCGGCGGGCCAGCAGGACGGGGCGCACCACCTCGCCGATCCGCATCGGCACGAGGAACGAGATCATGAAGCCGATGAGCGTGGTGGAGGTCAGGTTATAAAGCCCGATCCGCTCCTTCATCGGGCTGAGAAGAT
>JAYUCR010000172.1:0-1988 GCA_043740165.1 Acidobacteriota bacterium
CCCGGGCCGTCGAGGTACTTGTAGAGCGTCTCCTCGAACGACTTGAGCTGGGCCACCTCGAGGTCGTCGAGGAGGCCGTTGACGCCGGCGAAGATGGCGATGACCTGCTTTTCGACCGGCAGCGGCTGGTACTGCCCCTGCTTCAGGAGCTCGGTCAGCCGCTGGCCGCGGAGGAGCTGCGCCTGCGTCGCCTTGTCCAGGTCGGAGCCGAACTGCGCGAACGCCGCCATGGCGCGGTATTGCGCCAGGTCGAGCCGC
Organism: Acidobacteriota bacterium; assembly: GCA_043740165.1. Lineage (GTDB taxonomy): Bacteria > Acidobacteriota > Polarisedimenticolia > Gp22-AA2 > Gp22-AA2 > JAYUCR01. Next base: position 259 of record JAYUCR010000172.1, read on the forward strand.
AAGGTCCCGGCCACCTGCTTCATCGCCTTGATCTGGGCGCTGCCGCCGACGCGGCTGACCGACAGCCCGACGTTCACCGCCGGACGGATGCCGGAAAAGAAGAGATCGCCTTCCAGGTAGATCTGCCCGTCGGTGATCGAGATGACGTTGGTCGGGATGTAGGCGGAGACGTCCCCCGCCTGGGTCTCGATGATCGGCAGCGCCGTCAGCGATCCCCCTTTGAGGGCGTCGCTCAGCTTGGCGGCGCGCTCCAGGAGGCGCGAGTGGAGATAGAAGACGTCGCCCGGGAACGCCTCGCGTCCCGGCGGACGGCGCAGCAGGAGCGAGATCTCGCGGTAGGCGGCGGCATGCTTGCTGAGATCGTCGTAGATCACCAGGGCGTGCTTGCCGTTGTCGCGGAAGAACTCTCCCATGGCGCAGCCGGCGTACGGGGCGATGTACTGCAGGGTCGCCGGCTCCGAGGCCGAAGCGCTCACGACGATGGTGTAGGCCATCGCGCCGCGCTCGGCGAGGGTCTTCACCACCTGCGCGATGGTCGAGCGCTTCTGCCCGATCGCGACGTAGACGCAGATGACGCCGGTGTCTTTCTGGTTGATGATGGCGTCGACGGCGACCGCGGTCTTGCCGGTCTGCCGGTCGCCGATGATCAGCTCGCGCTGCCCGCGGCCGATCGGGATCATGGCGTCGATCGCCTTGATGCCGGTCTGCATCGGCTCCTTCACCGGCTGCCGATCGACGACACCGGGCGCTATTCGCTCCATCGTGCCGACGACGTCGGTCGCGACCGGCCCCTTGCCGTCCTGCGGCAGCCCGAGAGGATCGACGACCCGGCCGATCAGCGCGTCACCCACCGGCACCGACATGATGCGGCCGGTCCGCTTGACGATGTCCCCTTCCTTGATCTTGAAGAACTCGCCCAGGAGCACGGCGCCGACCGAGCCCTCCTCGAGGTTCAGCGCCATGCCGAAGACGTTGTGCGGCAGCTCCAGGAGCTCGCCCGCCATGCACGACTCCAGGCCGTGGATGCGCGCGATGCCGTCGCCGACCGACACGACGGTGCCGGTCTCGCTGACGTCGACCCCCGCCTTGAACCCTTCGATCTGCTTTTTCAGGACGCTGATGATCTCGTCCGCCTTGATCTCCGCCATCGGCTCTCCTTAGGTCGTCGCCAGAAGCCGCCGGCGCAACGCCTGCAGCTGGGTCTTGAGCGTGCCGTCGTAGACGCGCGAACCGACCTGCGTGCGCGCCCCGCCCAGCACCGCCGGGTCCACCTTCACCGACAGGCGCACGGTGCGCCCGGTCAACGTTTCCAGCGCCTTCTTCAGGCCGGTCGTGCCAGCCTCGTCGAGGCGCACCGCCACCGTCGCCTCCGCCGCGACGATCCCCAGCGCATCATCTTTTATACCTGCGAGCGCCCGCGCGATGTACGGCAGGGCGTCCACCCGGCCGTTGTCGACCAGGACCCCCAGGAACCGGCGTGTCAGGTCCGACAGCTCGGCCTTGTCGCCCAATGTCTTGAGAATCTCGTCCTTGCGGGCGCGCGGCACCGAGACGTTGGAGAAGAAGGAGAGGAGCCCCGCATCGGTCCCGATCACCCGCGCCGCGAGATCGATTTCCGTGGAAGTGGCCTCGAGGCGCTTCGGGTCCTTCGCCCCGGCCAGATCGGCCAGGGCGCGGGCGTATCGGGAGGCGACGGCGCTCGAACTCACGTTATCCGACTCCGCGCACGA
>JAYUCR010000173.1:0-1985 GCA_043740165.1 Acidobacteriota bacterium
CGGGGGGGCGACGGGGCGCAGCGCCTGTGAGCCGCGCCATGCGGTCGGCTTGGCTGTCTGTTTCCAGCGCGAGCGAACCGAAGCGGAGCCCCGTCGCCCCCCCGCCTCGCCTCCCAAGCCGCTGTCGCTTGAAGCCGGATCGCGAACCTCCTATAATCGCGCCCCGCAGAGGGCGGGACGGAGGCACGCATGACGTCGGTCGACACCCCCAAGAGCCTCGTCCGGGATTATTTCGAGACGATCGTCACCTGCGTCATCTTCGTCCTCTTCGCCCGCACCTATGTGTTCCAGCAATCCAAGATCCCGACCGGGTCGATGATCCCGACGCTGCTCATCGGCGACTACATCATGGTGAACAAGTTCATCTACGCCCCGCTCACGTCGCGGGTGCCGGTCCTCTCCGCCATCGAGCGCGCCCTCTTCCCGACGCGCGAGGTGCGGCGCGGTGACATCGTGGTGTTCAAATTCCCGGAGGAGCCGGAGAAGGACTACATCAAGCGGGTCATCGGACTCCCGGGCGAAACGATCGAGGTGCGCGACCGGCAGGTGTACGTCGATGGCGCGCCGCTCGACGAAAGCTACAAGGTGCATCGCAACCCGCGCGGCCTGAACGCCGACCAGGACAATTATCCGGCGACCAGGATTCCCGAGCGCTCCTACTTCTGCATGGGCGACAACCGCGACAACAGCCGCGACAGCCGCGCCTGGGGTTTCGTGCCGCGCGATTTCATCAAAGGCCGCGCGTTCATGATCTGGTGGTCCTACGAAGAGGACCGCGACGCCTATCTCAAGACGTCGGTCGGCGACCGCCTGGACAGCATCTGGTCCAAGGTGAGCCACCTGTTCACCCGCTCGCGCTGGGAACGGACCTTCCAGATCATCCGGTGACCGCCGGCCGCGGCGGCGGTACCGCCGGCTCCACCGGCAGGTCGATAGGAACGGGCGCCCCGCCCCGGTCGGCCCAGGGCCGATGGCTCGACCATGGCCATTCCCCCGGCCGCTTCACCAGACCGTTCAGGACGGGGCTGCGGTGCAGGTAGTCGGCCCGCCGCGCGATCGCCGTCAGGCCGGAGATCGCCGTCATCTGATCGGCATCCTGCCAGACGAGCCCCAGCCGGCCCCGGCGCGCATTCAGCTCCCGCGCGAAGCGCGACTTGGTCCGTTGGGCGACCACCTGCGCCGAGCGCGGATCCCCATCGGGTGTCGCGATGATCAGCCGCACCCGATCCGGGAGGACGACGAAGGCATGCACGAGAAATCCGAGCCGCCCCCTCAGGTGCGCCAGCACCCGGCAGAAGAGACGCGCGGTCTCCGGCTCGGCCAGGAACGGTTTCTCATCGAAGGTGAAAATCGTCAACAAGTAGGCGCACTTCGCAGTCGCATCCGCAGGCACGGCAGCCTCCTCCCGGTCTCCATCCGGCCTCCTGGTATCGGGCAAGCGGGAGGCCTAGCAAACGGGATGCGCGGGCTGCTGTACGCCCCATGGGCGGAAAGTGCGGGAAGGGATCGCGGCGGTGTCCGCCGGCGGTCAGGCGCCGGAGGAGCGTGGGCGGCTCAGGACGAGGAATCCTTCCCCGACATGGCATTCTCGAAGGCCTCGCGGGCCGCATCGGCAGCCTCCTGCCAGGCCCCGCGCGCCCGATCCGGAGCGTCCCGGAGCCGCCGGCCGGCCCGGCGGGCAGCCTCCTTGATCTGCTCACGGGTCCGGCGCCCGGATTGCGGCGCCGTCAGGCAGGCCACGACGGCCCCCGCCAGCGCGCCGACCACGAGCGCGGCCAGCACATGTCCGCCACGGTACCCCCGGGGCTCAGGATTCATGCGGTGTCTCCTCATCCGTCGCCGGCTGCGGCGCGTCGGAGCGGCGCGCCAGAAAGGCCACGACACCGGCAAGGAGCGCCGGCCCGACGGCGGAGGCCACGCGCCCCGCGGATCGCAGCGACTCCCTGATCCCGCTGACCGTCCGACCGAGATCGGCCGCCGCATCG
>JAYUCR010000174.1:0-1984 GCA_043740165.1 Acidobacteriota bacterium
GGCCACCGTCACCCCGCCGACGATGTCATCTCCCGTCGTGTCGTCATCGAAGCGACCGCCCGCTTCGAAAAAGCCCTTTTGGACGATGGCCCCATCTTCCGGGAATGCCAGGAGCAGCCGGTAGTCGCCGTTCATCGGAGGCGTCGCGGCATCAGCCCATCCCGGAGCCGACAGCAGGACGGCCAGAAGCGCGGCGCCGAATCGGCTCGCCGGTTTCATGATCGTGTCCGGTCGGAGACCTCTTGATTGCTTCGAGGCAGGTTCTATATTCGAACTGGACGACGGAGTCCTCGAGAGCGCGCGGGAGTCACAGGCATTGACCAAGGCGGACTTGATCCTCAAGATACGCGTGGAGTGCAGCGCTCGACCGGCCCATGCTCGATCATCGTGCGCCTGCTTTCCGGCCCGCTCACCCGCAGCGGGCGGGGGCCTGGTTCGCGGGCGACGCTCGGAAGGGTGCCGCCCGGATCGTCCACCAAGACACCGTCGCACGGCGGGTGCGCGAAACCGGCGCGCCCGCTAGATCCTTTCCGCTGGCCGGTGTCAGTGATCCTCTTTGCGATCGAGCGGCGGGAAGCCGGGGGTCCAGGGCTCCCCTGCCGCGAAGGAGAGCGCGGCCCGAGGCTCGTCGGCGGCCATCTCGGCGACGGCCTGCTGCTGCTGCCGGATTCCATCGAGGCTGGCGGCCAACGCCTCCGCGGGAACCAGCCCGATCCCCCGCGGATCCTGGCGTCGCAACTTTTCCTGCAACACCGTGACCTCGATGCTGCGCTCTTCCATCTGCAGTTCCATTTCCCGGAGTCGCTTGCGCAGGAAGGAAATCTCGCGCAACGCTCGCTGCCTCAGGGCCTCGTATCGATCCTTGGCGCGCCGTATCTCCTCGGCCTTCGATTCGGCATCGGCCTTGTATTCCAGAAGCTTCTGGCCACCGGCCCGGATCATGCCGTACTGCACCAGGATTTGCTCGTGCTTCATGAGCAGCTCGTTGAAGACGGAAATCGGCACCGCGTGACTGATCGGGGCTGGCGGCGGCGCCGGGGTCGTGCGCTGCAGGGCCGTCTCGCCCGACGGCGGGGGTTCGGCCGGGGAAAATCCGAGGGCCAGCAGGTCGTCACGCCGGATCCGGTATTCCTCGCCGAATTTCCCGATCTCCTTCTCCGCCTTGAGGCGGCCGGATCGGATGTAGCGCCGAATCGTGGCCGAAGTTCTGTCGATGAGCTGCGACGCCTCACGGATGGTCAGATGCGTCATCGTGTCCTCATGCGGGGCGACACGCCGGGCGATCCGGCCCGGGTGCGCGAGGATTCGAAAGCGGCGGGTTTATATCAAATGGATCGCCGGATGTAAAGGACGCGAGCGCTCTTCCGAGGCGTTCTCCCCGGCACATCGTGAGCATGTCAGAGCTCCTTGAACACCAGCACGATCCCGATCGCCGCGATCACGAGCCCGCTGATCAGATCGCCGTAACGGCCGAAGAAACTCAGATGGAGTCCGCGGATCCCTCGCGTGGCCAGAAGCGTGACGGCCAGCATCGTGGCGATGGTGCAGAGGGTGAATCCGACCGCGGACAGGATCGCCGGCAGGAGTCCCTCGGACGCCGCGGCGAACAGGATCGGCTGCAGCAGGACGCACGGACTCACGCCGATGATGGCCACGAGAGTCCCTCCGCTGAGGTAGCCGCGCGAGAGCCGCGACAGGAGATGCCCGTGCCCGTGGACCGCGGGCCCCTCCGCCCCGGCGCCATCGGCCGGGGCCAGACGGTGCGCGCGCGCTTCGCGGAAATGCGCCCAGAGCCCGTAGGTCAGGCCGAACAGGACCAGGAGGGCGCCGCCGATGAGCTCGAGCGACGCGCCGAGATGGCGCGCCAGGCCGCGCGCCGGGGAGGCACCGAGCGCCGCCAGCGCCGCCCCGACCAGCACCGAGACCGAGGCATGGATCAACCCCGTGATGCCCACCATCACCATGGTGCGACGGCCGCTCCATC
>JAYUCR010000175.1:0-1981 GCA_043740165.1 Acidobacteriota bacterium
GGGGCCGCGGCGGCGGCGGTCGAGGCGGTGCGGCGCGATCTCGGGAGGCTCGACATCCTCGTCCCGATGACGTCGCACTATGAGCGCACCGAATTCGCGCGGCTCGACGACGCCGCGCTGCGTCAGAACCTCGAGGTCGATCTGCAGAGCGCCTACAGCCTGGCGATCGCCTCGGCACCGATCATGAACGAGCGCGGCGAGGGCCGCATCGTCGCCTTCGCCGACTGGTTGCCGAAAAGCGGCCGGCCGCGCTATAAGGGGTTTCTTCCGTACTATGTTGCCAAGGCGGGGGTGATCGGGCTGGTCGAGGCGCTGGCCCTGGAGCTGGCGCCGAAGATCCTGGTGAACGCCATAGCGCCGGGGCCGATTCTCAAGCCGCCCGGCTTCAGCGACGCCGCGGACCAGGAGGTGCTGAAGGCCACACCATTAGGGCGCTGGGGCGGGCCGGCCGAAATCGCCCGCGCCGTGCTCTTTCTGATCGAGACCGAATTCGTCACCGGCGAATGCCTGCGCGTCGACGGCGGCCGGCATCTCAACTGAAGACCCAAGAAGGAGGATGATCCCGATGTCCCTGATCCCGTTCCGCATTGTCTCCCGGTTGGCCCGCGCGTCGAGGGGCGCCGTCGCCGTGATCGCGCTTGCCTGCGGCGCGATGGCCCCGGCGCTCGCCGCCGATACCTACGTCATCGACGTCGGCCACAGCAACGTCGGGTTCTCCGTCCGGCACTTCTTCAGCAAGGTCCCGGGGCAGTTCACCAAGTACGAGGGGACCATCGTCCTCGACACGCAGGACATGACCAGGTCGTCGGTGAACGTCTCCATCGACACCGCCAGCATCACCACCAACATCGCCGATCGCGACAAGCACCTCAAGAGCGCGGACTTCTTCGACGTCGAGAAGTTCCCGAAGATGACCTTCGCGTCGAGCAAGGTCACGGCGGTCAGCGCCACCAGGCTGACCGTCGAGGGGACGCTCACGATAAAGGGGGTCAGCAAGCCGGTGACGCTCGACGTCGACCTCCTCGGCAGCGGCCCGGACGCCTGGGGCGGCTACCGCGGCGGCTTCGAGGCCAGGACCAAGGTGAATCGCCAGGACTACGGCGTCGCCTGGAACAAGGTGATGGAAGGGGGCGGCACGATGCTCGGCGACGATGTGGAGGTGACCCTCAACGTCGAGGCGATCCGCCAGGCCCCGAAGCCTCCCGAGGCGGCCCCGAAGAAGTCCTCCTAGGGGAGCGGCTCGGGCGGGACGAGGGCGATTTTCCGGCCGGCGGCGTTCACGCCGAACGGGGCCGGCAGAGGTCCGGAGTAGATCAGGTCGTAGTCCACCTCGGCGCGCAGCGACGCATACCCTTCCCCGTAACCGGCGATCCCCAGGACATCCAGGAGAAACGTCGGGTTGACCCGCGACAGGTCGACGGTCGCCGTGGCGCCCGGGATCGGCTGGAAGTGCGATCCCATGGTGTGCCGGCTGACGGTGACCGTCAGGCGGCGGGTCGCGGCGGCGTACTCGAGCTGACAGAGCAGCGGCACGTCGAGCGGCAGGGCGGTTTCGGTCGACTGGAACGCGAAGTTGAAGAAGGCGTTCTCGGCGACGTTGCCGCCGAAGACGGAGGGGGAGAGAAACGGCCCGCCGAAGTCGGTGACGTTCGCGAAGTAGTCGAACTCCAGCAGGTCGTAGGAGTCGGACGGGAAAAGCGTCCGGCCGAGCCCGGTGGTGCTGGCGTTCCAGAGGCCGAAGGCGATCTGCGAGAAGCCCTGCGGGTCGGCGGCGAACCCGTGCGAGCGGATGGTCAGGATGGCGCCGAAGCCGAAGTCGTCGTCGAGCGCCAGGACCTCCCGGAGCGGCATCGAGATCCGTCCGGTCGGGCGGGTGGTGTCGTACAGGACGCGCAGCGTCCCGCGCCGATCGGCGGGGAAGTGCGGCGCCTCGTTCCCGAGGAAGGTGAAGCGGGCGGCGTCCCCCTCCACGAAGAAGAGA
>JAYUCR010000176.1:0-4896 GCA_043740165.1 Acidobacteriota bacterium
CGCCGCCGAGGCGCTGCGCATCGGGCTCGTTCACGAGGTGGTCTCCGACGCGGCGCTCGACGCGCGCGTCGACGCCATCTCGGGGGAGCTTCTCAAGTGCGGCCCTGCTGCCGTCGGCGTGGCGAAGGAGCTGATCCGGGAAGGGCTGTCGCGCCCGCGCGACGCGGCGATCGATTACACGGTCCGCACCATCGCGCGCGTCCGGGTCTCGCCGGAAGGGCAGGAGGGACTCGCGGCTTTCCTGGAGAAGCGCCCGCCGCGCTGGTCATGAAGATCCTGGTGGCCAACCGCGGCGAGATCGCCTGCCGCATTCTCAAGACATTGCGCGAGCTCGATGTGCCGTCGGTCGCGGTCTTCACCGCGATCGACCGCGATGCGCCGCACGTCGATCTGGCCGACGAGGCGACGCTGCTCGGCGCCGCCGAACCGGGCGCGGCGGCCGGTTACCTCGACGCCAGGGGGCTGCTCGAGGCGGCGCGGCGCACCGGGGCGACCGCCATCCACCCGGGCTACGGCTTCCTGTCGCAGAGCGCCACCTTCGCGGAGAGCTGCGCGGCGGCCGGGGTGACCTTCATCGGCCCGACGCCCGAGGCGATGCGCCTCCTGGGCGACAAGCGCGGCGCGCGGAGCACGGCGGAGCAGCACGGCATCCCGATCATCCCGGGGGCCAGCGCCTGCGACACCCTCGAGGAAGCCCGGCGGGCGGCGATCGCGGTCGGCTACCCGCTGTTGATCAAGGCGGCGGGGGGCGGCGGCGGCAAGGGGATGCGGCGGGTCGGGGGTGCCTCCGAGCTGGAGGATGCGTTCGCGGCGGCGCGGCGCGAGGCCGGCGCCGCGTTCGCCGACGAGCGGCTCCTGGTGGAGAAATACATCGCTCCCGCGCGCCACGTCGAGGTGCAGATCCTGGGGGACGGCCACGAGGCCGTGGCGCTGGGCGAGCGCGAGTGCAGCCTGCAGCGCCGCTTCCAGAAAGTGATCGAGGAGGGCCCCTCGCCGGGGATCTCCGGGGCGACGCGCGCCGCGGTGCTCGCCGACGCGGTGCGCCTGGCGCGCGCCGCCGGCTACCGCAGCGCCGGCACGGTGGAGTTCCTGGTCGGCCCCGACGGGGCGCACTTCTTCCTCGAGGTCAACACGCGCCTCCAGGTGGAGCACCCGGTGACCGAGATGCTGACCGGCCTCGACATCGTGGCGGCGCAGGTGGCGATCGCGCGCGACGGCGCGCTTCCCCCTGGGTTGCTGGCGCGTCCCGCGGAGCCGCGCGGCCACGCCATCGAGGTCCGCCTGAACGCCGAGGATCCGTACCGCGGCTTCCTGCCGTCGAGCGGCCCGATCCTGATGCTCGACTGGCCCTCCCGCCCGGGGCTGCGGATCGACTCCGGCATCCGCACCGGCAGCGTCGTCCATCCCGACTACGACCCGCTCCTCGCAAAACTGATCGCCTGGGGCGCCGATCGGGAGCAGGCGCGGCGGCGGCTCATCGAAGCGCTGCGCGGCACGACGCTGCTCGGTGTCGCCACCAACCAGGCGTTCCTGATCCAGGTGCTCGACAGCGCGATGTTCCGCGGCGCCGCCACCTTCACCACGACGCTCGAAGAGGCTTCGTGGCCGGAGCCCGAGATCCCCGCCGCGGCGCAGGCAGCGGCGCGCCAGGCGCTCGCTGCGGCCGGAACCGCGACAACCGGGGCCGGGGCAGGAGAGGCCGGGCTCCAGGCGGGGCTCGAGCGGCTTTCTCCGTGGCTCGTGCCGGACCCGACGGGCAGGCTGCGGCCGTGAGTTTCGTCCGCGTCGAGCAGGCGGGCCGGAGCGTGCGGCTGGCGGTGGTGCGCACGGCGTCGGGGGTCTGGGTCGGCTGGCCGGGGGGCGCGCGATTTTTCGCCCGGGAGAATCCGCCGGCCGCGGCCTCGGCCGACGGCGCGCAGGAGGTGCGCGCGCCGATGACCGGACGGGTCGTGAAGGTCGCCGTCGCGACCGGGCGCGCCGTCGTCGCCGACGAGCTGCTGGTGATCCTGCAGGCGATGAAGATGGAGTACCGCCTCACCGCCCCGCGCGCCGGGGTCGTCGATCGCGTCGGCTGCGCCGAAGGGGAGATGGTCGAGCTCGGCGCGATCCTCGTGACCTTCGTGCCGGGAGGGGTGGCGACGGAGCCGGCGGCCGGCGGGCCCGGCCCCGCCCCGAGGCCGCGCCGACCGGCGTCGCCCGCCCGCCCGGGACCGACCGCGCGCTCGACGCGACCCAAGAGCCGCCGATGATCCGGATCGCCGAGATGGCGGCCCGCGACGGGCTGCAGAACGAGGCGCGCACCGTCCCGACCGACGTCAAGGTGGCGTTCATCAACGCGCTGTCGCGGACGGGGGTGCAGGAGATCGAAGCGAGCGCTTTCGTCGCGACGCGCGCCATCCCGCAGCTCGCCGATGCGAGCGAGGTCTTCGCCGCCATCGACAGGGTGCCGGGGGTCGTCTACTCCGCCCTGGTGCCGAACGAGCGTGGCCTGGAGCGCGCGCTCCGAGCGCGGGTCGGGAAGGTCTCGGTCTTCACGGCGGCGAGCGAGACCTTCAACCGGAAGAACATCAACGCCGGCATCGACGAATCGTTCGTGCGTTTCGTGCCGGTGGTGGAGGGGGCGCGCCGGGCCGGGCTGCCGGTGCGCGGCTACATCTCGACCGCGTTCTACTGTCCGTACGAGGGCGCCATCGCCGCGGAGGCCACGGTGGCGGTGGCCCGGCGGCTGATCGAGCTGGGAGTGGACGAGGTCTCGGTCGGGGACACCATCGGCCGCGCCGTCCCCGCGGAGGTGAGCCTTTTGCTCGACCGCCTGCTGCCGATCGTTCCGGCGGCGCACCTGGCGATGCACTTCCACGACACATATCGCAACGCGATCGAAAATGTGATCGCCTCATACCGCCGTGGAATTACGATTTTTGACTCCAGCGCCGGGGGGATCGGGGGATGCCCGTATGCCCCTGGCGCCTCGGGGAATGTCGCCACCGAGGCGGTGGTCCGGGCTCTCAGGGCTGAAGGGGCTGAAGTTCCTGCCGATCTCGAAGCCCTGGCGCGTGCCAGAACCGTTATCGGAGAAGCCCTCGGCCGGCCCCTGGCAGGTTGAAATTCGCGCCGAGTTTCTCGTTGCGCCCCGGCCGATTCCGTCGTAACTAAAGGTTTCCAGAGGCTTTCTCCGGGGGTCCCCGTGCCCGGGAGATGCCTCTACCCGGTCATGCAGAGATTCGAATCAACCCGTGAGCCGTCACGGAATGGAGCCTGAGGAATGCGTCGTCTCCCGCCCTTCGCCAAGACCGGCCTGGTGCTTCTGGGACTGTTGATGCTGACCCCGGGGCTCAGCCGCCCCGAGCGCAAGAAGGCTTTCGTCGATCACTTCCTGCAGCAGATGATCCAGGGCACCGCGTCGGAGGTGGCCAAGGGAGCGCCCGCCGGCACCCTCAGCAAGGATCACCAGAAGCATCTCGAGCGGCTGGTGGCGATGGGGACGCGCGGTGGCGTTCCGGTCGTGCATGTCCGGATGCGGCTCGATGCCGAGGCACGGGATGCCGTCGAGCACCTCGGGATCAAAGTGTACGGGCGGATGGATGGTTTCGGCTCGGCCATCGTGCCGGTCGCCCGGCTCAAGGAGATTGCCGATCTCCCCGGGGTGGAGGGGATGCAGGCGGTGCGCGTCCTGACGAAGGAGCTCGACGTCAGCCGCGCCGAAGTCCGCTCGACCGCCACCGCCACGGCTTACGGCGCCACCGGGAAAGGGGTGATCGTCGGATCGGTCGACACCGGCGTGAGCTGGCAGCAGAATGACTTCCGCAAACCGGACGGCACGACGCGCATCAAGTTCATCTGGAGCCAGGACGACGCCTGCGTCGGGACGCCGCCGCCGGCGCCCTTTGACTTCGGCTGCCTCTACACCGAGGCGGACATCAATGCCGCCCTCTCGGGCGGCCCGACGATCACGGCCCCCGACGCCGATGGGCACGGCACCCACACCCTGGGTGTTTCATCCGGCAACGGCCGCGCCACGGGGAACGGCTTTCCGGCGGGGCGCTTCGTCGGCATGGCGCCAGAGGCCGACATCATCGTCGTCAAGACCTTCCCCGAGCCGACCGACGTGACCCCCTGTCCGGGCTGCTTCGACATCAGCGCCGGGCTCGATTTCATTGACGCCAAGGCGGCCGAGCTCGGCGAGCCGTATGCCATCAACCTCAGCCTCGGATCGCAGTTCGGCGGCCACGACGGCGGCGACTTCGACGAGAACACGATCGACTCGCTGATCGGCAACGGCCTCCCGGGGAAGGCGATCGTCAAGTCGGCCGGCAACGAGCGGGGACGTGCGATTCACATCGGCGGCACGGTCACGGCCGGCGTCACGAAAAGCCACACCTTCACGGTTCCGAGTTACACGCCTCTTTCGGACACCTTCAATGACGCGATCGCCTGGCAGCTCTGGTACGCCGGTGGCGATCGGCTGACCGTCAGTCTCGACGACCCGACGACGGCGCCGTGCACGGGCGCGCAGACATTGTCCGCCTCGACCGGAATTCCGGGCACCGGACAGGCGGTCAACAACAGCACCAGCGGCCGCCTCTATATCGACGACATCGGCTCGCCGGCTCCCAACGGGGCCCGTTTCTTCAACATGGAGGTGGACGACGCGGGAACTCAACTTCCCATCCCCCCCGCTCCCTGCCGCGGCACCTGGACACTGCGAGTCCGCGGCGACACCATCACCGCGGGGGGTCGCTACGACGCCTGGATCTTTTTCTCCTCGTTCGGCGCGAGCGGTCTGGAGGGTCTCTGGGTCACGCCGGACAACACCCGCAATATTTCGATCCCGGGGACGTCGTTCAACGGCACGACGGTCGGCGGCTACATCTCGAAGTTCAGCTGGCCGAGCATCGA
>JAYUCR010000177.1:0-11911 GCA_043740165.1 Acidobacteriota bacterium
CTTCATCTCGGTTTCGGTGGCGGCACCGACCTTGATGATGGCCACCCCGCCGACCAGCTTCGCGAGGCGCTCCTGGAGCTTCTCGCGATCGTAGTCGGACGTGGTCTCTTCAACCTGGGCGCGGATCTGCTTCACCCGGCCCTCGACGTCGGCGCGCTTGCCCTTGCCCTCGACGATGGTGGTGTTGTCCTTGTCGGCGGTGATCTTCTTGGCCTGGCCAAGGTCTTCGATCTTGACGTTTTCCAGCTTGATCCCGAGGTCCTCGGTGATGCACTTGCCGCCGGTGAGAATGGCGATGTCCTCGAGCATCGCCTTGCGGCGATCCCCGAAGCCGGGCGCCTTCACCGCGCAGACCTGAAGGGTGCCGCGCAGCTTGTTGACGACGAGGGTGGCGAGCGCTTCACCCTCGACTTCCTCGGCGATGATCACCAGGGGACGGCTGCTCTTCGCCACATGCTCGAGAAGCGGCAGCAGGTCGCGCATGTTGGAGATCTTCTTCTCGTGGATGAGAATGTACGGGCTCTCGAACGCGCACTCCATCCGCTCCGCGTCGGTGACGAAGTAAGGGCTCAGGTAGCCGCGATCGAACTGCATTCCCTCGACGATTTCGAGCGAGGTTTCGAGACCGCGCGCCTCTTCGACGGTGATGACGCCGTCCTTGCCGACCTTCTCCATCGCCTGGGCGATGATGGCGCCGATCGCCTCGTCATTGTTCGCGGAGATCGTGCCGACCTGGGCGATCGCCTTGCCCCCGACCGAGCGGCTCAGCTTCTTGACCTCCTCGACCGCCTTCTCGACCGCCTTCTCGATGCCCTTCTTGAGATCCATCGGATTGGCGCCGGCGGTGACCGCCTTCACGCCCTCCCGGTAGATCGCCTGGGCCAGCACGGTGGCCGTCGTGGTGCCGTCGCCCGCCACGTCCGAGGTCTTGCTGGCGACTTCGCGCACGAGCTGCGCTCCCATGTTCTCCTTGGGGTCCTCGAGCTCGATCTCCTTGGCCACGGTGACGCCGTCCTTGGTGCTGGTCGGCGCTCCGAATTTCTTCTCGAGCACGACGTTGCGTCCGCGCGGACCGAGGGTCACCTTCACGGCGTCGGCGAGCTTGTTGACGCCGCGGAGGATGGCCTGACGGCACTCCTCCGAATACACGATCTGTTTCGCTGGCATATCAAAACCTCCTTGAAAGTTTGAAGTGCATGTTGTCGATGCCGGGGCGTGTACCGCCTTAGCTGACGATTCCGAGGATCTCGTCTTCGCGCAGGATGACGTGCTCGATGTCGTCGATCTTCACCTCGGTGCCGGAGTACTTGCCGATGAGGATGCGATCGCCGACCTTGACCTCCATCGGAATTCGCTTGCCGTCCTCGTCGAGGCGCCCAGCGCCCACGGCGACCACTTTGCCCTCGAGGGGCTTCTCCTTGGCGGTGTCCGGAATGATGATCCCGCCCTTCACTTTCTCCTCCGCGTCCATCCGGCGGATCAACACACGGTCATTCAGCGGCTTCACTTTCATAGTGATCCTCCTCGAAAAATCCTGGTGGGTTGTTGTAAGTGATTCATTTGTAACAGTTTGTGCATCATCAAATTGCAGCACGAGCCAAGTGGCATAGTGGGATCTCGTGATTAGCACTCATCCATGACGAGTGCTAATACTACTGGCTCCAAAAATCAGTGTCAAGAGGGCCCCCGGCTGGGATGGCTCGCCCGCCTGACTGCTTGCCGCTCCTGGCTTGGTCCCTATAATGACTTTGGAATCAGACCCTTCCGGGTAGGAAGGCGGGAGGCTTGGGAGGCCAGAGCCATTGACCCTGGTACAACCGATGGAAGAATCTTGATCCAGGCGGGCAACACCACCCTCCTGCCGGTGCTCCAGTCCATCATCGAGCGCAGCTACGGAATGCCGCGAATCGTTGAAAACGCGGGCGCGTTTCTCATTGGCGATTACGGCCTCCGTTCACTTTACAGGGTCCGATTGTCTGGGCCCCCGCAGGAGAGTCTCACCGGGGCCAGGCTCCTGGTGCGCGCCGATCCGATCCTCCTCCGTGTCGCTCTGTACTATCCCGACGCCCTGGTGCGACATCTCGAGCGGAACGACCCCCGCACCGGCATCGGCGACGACAACATCGATGCCTTCGCCACCCTGGTGGAAGAGCTCGATCATCTCCTGACCCTGGCGAGTCGTGCCGCGGCAGGACGATCGGTGAGCCTGCTGGAGCTCGAACACCACGCCGCGGTCACCAAGTACCTCCTCGTCGTTCACTTTCTCGGACGACTGACCGGCCGGCGCCGCGTCCCGGCGTTTTATCGCGCGTGGGCGCGACACCACATCCTGGAGAAATATGCCGCCGGAACCGGGGAGGAGCGGGCCCGTTATCGTGAAGCCGCCCGCATGGCGGGAAGGTATCTGGATTACTTCGATCGGCTGCCGGACCTGGCGAGGGGAGCGGAGCTCAGGGCGTTCCACTCCCGGACTCTCGGCGAACAGGTGAGCCTGCTGGCGCGAGCCGCTTGAAGGAGCGAAGGCCGCAGGGTCAGTGAGCCGCGCCGTCCGTGGTGCGCGGCAGGGCCGCGAGGTGTTGGGCTTCGGGGAATAGCTCGAGGGCGCGCAGGAGCTGGCGATCGATTTCGGACGCGACCTTGTATCCCTCCTCCATACCCCAGAGCGTCGACACGATCGCCTGCCGGATCTCCACCTTCAATCGGTCCCGATCGGCTTCGATGTCCGCGGGCGTCCAGGCGATCTTCTTGCGATCCAGGAACTGGACGAATTGATCCACCACCTCGGGGGACACCTGGAATGCTTTCAGCAATCCCTTGTTGTGCGTGTTGTACTCCACGGCGAAGTTGAAGAACACCTGGTTGCGCTGCAGCAGGTCGACGAACTTCGAGGTCGGCTCGTGCTCCACGATGACGTCGGGTCGGATGCCGCCTCCTCCGTAAACAGGCCTGCCGGAGTCGGTCTGACGGATGTCCTTGGGCGCGTGTACCGGCTCGACTTCCTTGTCGTCGTAGGTGAGGTAGTCCTCGAGCGAGTTGTAGTCGCGCTGGATTAACCGCCCGCTGGGAGTGTAGTAACGCGCCGTGGTGAGCGCCAGGGCCGTTCCCTGGCTGAGCGGATAGACCGTCTGCACGAGGCCCTTCCCCCAGGTCGGCTTCCCGACGATGAGGCCCCGATCGTGATCCTGGAGCGCTCCGGAGACGATCTCCGACGCGCTGGCGCTGAACTTGTCGACCAGCACCACGAGCGGGAGATCGGGGTGGCCTCCGGATCCGCTGGCACGGAATTCCTGATCCGAGCCCCGGATCCGGCCCTGTGTGTAGACGATCATCTGGTTCTTCTGGAGGAACTGATCCGCCACCCGCACCGCCTGTTCCAGGAGCCCGCCGGGGTTGTGACGCAGATCGAGGACGAGCTGCGTCATCCCCATCTTCAACAGGCCGTCGATGCGCTCCTCCATCTCGCGCTCGGTGGTGCGGGTGAAGTTGTCGATGCGGAGGTAGCCGGTGCCGGGGCGGACCATGAAGGCGTACCGGATGCTGTTCGTCGGGATATCGTCGCGCGTCAAGGTGAAATGCAGGACGTCGTCGTCTCCCGGCCGGGTGACGGTGATCGAGACCTTCGTCCCCTTCGGGCCCTTCAGGCGATGGAGCGCGTCATCGATGCTCATGTCAAGGGTGTCCACACCCTCGATCTGGGAGATCACATCACCGGCGCGGATGCCGGCGTTCCATGCTGGCGTGCCCTCGAGCGGGGAGACGACGGTGAGCGGCTTGTCGGTCCCCGGCTTGGAGATCACGATCCCCAGGCCGGAAAAGCTCCCCTGCTGTTCCTCGACCATGTGCCGGTAATCTTCGGCGTCAAGGTAGTTGGTATGAGGGTCGAGAGTGCGGACCATGCCGCGAACCGCTCCTTCGATGGCCTCCTTGGAGTCGACGGTTCCGGCGGCGCGTGACTGGACGAGGCTCAGAAGCTGCGAAAAGGTGCTGAGCTGATCTCCGGCCCGCTCGGGCAGGGCCGACGCGCGCCCGCCCAGAAGCCCTCCCGCAACGCTCCCGGCAAGGATGAAGGAGGCGCCTGTTAGAAACGAACGCTTGTTCAAGCCGTCTCTCCCGAGGTTTGTAACGAGGGCGAATTATAGTGCCCGTGCGGCGGGCTGTAAAGGAAAGGCCGAATGGCGGTGCTAAGATACGCGCCATGTTCGGATCCATCGGGGGGCCGGAGCTCGTCGTCATTTTCGTAGTCGCCCTGCTCGTCTTCGGGCCACGCAAGCTCCCGGAGATCGGCAAGATGCTCGGCAAGGGGCTGGGCGAGTTCCGCCGCGCCGCGAACGAGCTGCGGAGTTCTCTCGAAACCGAGGTCGCGCGGGAGGAATCCATTTCTCGTTCGGCCGAAAGTGCGCCGGTCCCGCCTGCCCTTCCGCCAGCCGGCGTCATCCCCACGGAGGCGGAGACCGGCCCCGGCGCCACGCCACCGGACGCCCCTGATGCCGGCACAGCGACCGAACGGCGCTGACCTTCCCACCATGGGCTTTCTGGAGCATCTCGACGAGCTCCGGAAGCGCCTCATTCGAAGCCTGCTGGCGATCGGTATCGCTTTTGCGCTGGCGCTGACACAGGCGCGGACCATCCTGGAATTCCTGTTGCGCCCCATCCAACCCTATCTGGGCGATCAGAAACCCGTATTCATGGAACTGACGGAGCCCTTCCTTCTCTACATGAAGGTGGGCTTCCTGGCCTCCCTGTTCCTGTCCACCCCATTCGTTCTGTACCAGATCTGGGCCTTTGTCGCTCCCGGTCTCTACCCGCGCGAGCGTCGGTACGTCTTCCCGTTCATTCTCTTTGCGACCACTTTCTTCATCGCGGGCGGGGCTTTCGGCTATTACGTCGGGTTTCCGACCGCGGCCCGTTTCCTGCTCGGCATCGCGACCGATTTCCGACCGGCCCTGCGGGTCGGCAGCCTTTTCTCGTTCGAGAGCAAGCTCATCCTGGGGATGGGGTTGGTGTTCGAGCTTCCCACGGTGGTTTATTTCCTGGCGCGACTGGGGCTCATCACCCCGCGGTTCCTGTGGAGGAACTTTCAGTACGCCATCCTCATCATCTTCATCGTCGCGGCGGTGATCACCCCGACACCTGACATGGTCACGCAGTGCATTTTCGCCGCTCCGATGATCGTCCTGTATCTCATCAGCATTCTTGTCGCCTACCTGTTCGGCCGGCCGCGCTCGGAGGCGGCGCAGGACCACGGGGCGTGATGCCGCCCGGGTACGTGCCGTGGCTCGATGCCGCGGGCGGCTCCTGGCAGGTCCGGGCCGACTGTTTGGCGGGCATGGCGGGCGTCCCCGCGCAGGACCTGCTGAGCGGGCGGGGAAGTCGCGCCGGAGGCGGGCCGGGCCTCGGCAGGGGAGGCATTCTGAGGTTCGATCTGGCCGGGCGCGCCGCGGTGGGGAAGCGATCTCTGCGTGGTGGCCTACTCGGGCCGATGCTCGGGGGGATGTTCTGGGGTGCGGACCGGGCCGTCCGGCCGATCGATCTGGGAACCAGGCTACGCAAGGCCGGCGTGCTCACCCCGGAGGTTCTGGCCGCCGGCTCGCGACGCCTCCTCGGCCCGTTGCACGCACACGCGCTGATCACGGAATCGATTCCGGGCGGCGTGAATCTCCTGGAGGCGCTGCAACGCCAGCCGTCAGGCACCGACCCCGTTCCGCTGCTCGGCGCCGCCGCCGCGGCCATCCGGGTCATGCACGGAGCCGGATTCCTGCACGCCGATCTGAATCTCGCGAATCTCGTCGTGGAGCACCACCTCTCGGGACCGCGCGTGCACGTCATCGATCTCGACCGGGGCCGGTTCGTCTCCCCGATGACCCCCTCGCAGCGTGCGCGTAACCTGGCGCGGCTGTTGCGCTCCCATGAAAAGTGGATCGCGCAGAGCAGCCCGCTGCGTAGAAACGAGGCGATCGGTTTCCTGAGGCAGTACTGCGGCTCCGACGAAAATCTGCTGCGCTACCTGCTGGAGAAATTGCGACGTTACCGGACCGGCCTCGGTCCACGCCGGCTCCTCTGGAGGTGGAGGACGCCGGCCTAGAAAACGCCCGGGACTCCTTCCGATCGGCGATCACCCCCGGCGCCGGCGCCCCGCAGAAGCGCCGTTGCGGCCTGCTCGACGGTCCCGACATCAACCTCTTCGAGGCAGAAAGGCTTTCCGGAGGGTGCGGGAGAACACTCACGGAAGAAATCCTGGCGGCAGGGGGCGCACGGATAGTCGCGCCCCACGGTGGCCACCCTCGCTCCCCGTCCGACCGGGCCCGTCGTGCGGGGGAGACCGGGACCAAAGATGCCGAGGGTCGGGACATCGAGCGCCGCGGCGAGGTGCATCGGCCCGCTGTCGTTCCCGATGAACAGATGACAGCGCTCGAGGATGGCCGCCGAGGCGCGAAGGCCCGCGGAAGGATCCGGAATCAGGAACGACCCGGGGGGGAGTCCGGCCACCAGGCTTTCGAGAAGTGGGACCTCGCCGGGAGCTCCCAGCACGATGAGGCGTGCGTCGTGCGGCGCGAGCAGGCGACGTCCCAATTCGGCGAAGCGCTCGAGATGCCAGGCGCGCGGTGGCTTGGAGGCCCCCACGTGGAGCGCGACGAGGGGGCGAGCCCCGGCGAGGCCGGCTCTGCGCAGGGTCGCCTCGGCGCCGGCCCGGTCCCTTTCCGAGAGATGGAAAAAAGGGCGCGCATCCCGGACCGGGCAGCCGACGGCGCGGGCGAGTCCCAGAAATATCTCCGCATGGTGCGTGCCGGCGGGGGGGAGCGGCAGGGCATGAGTCAGGAGCGCGCGGCGGGCGTCGGTGGCATACCCGACGCGATGGCGGGCGCCGGCCATCCAGGCGATCGCGGCCGCATCGAAGGCCTTCTGGAACAGGATCGCAAGGTCGAACCTCCCTCCGCGCCGCAGCTCGGCGGAGAGCCGTAGTCGACCCGCCAGGCCGGCATGACGCCCCCGGCGGTCGTATTCAATCAGATCGTCGAAGTACGGATTCCCGCTCAGAGCCTCGAGCACCCAGCGCTTCCCGAGGATGGCGAGGCGCGCCTCGGGGAAATGCTCTCGCAGAGCGCGCACTGCGGGAGAAATGAGCACGACATCGCCGATCCAGTTGTTGGCCCGGACGAGGATGCGGCGCGTCGTGGCGGGATCGATCGGGATCATGCCTCGAAATCCTGAGTCCGGGCCAGGCGGACGGTGGGCGCTCGGGGTTTCGCGCGGGCTGGCAGACCGGGCCCCGCGCCGCTCGGCGCGGCAGCGGAGCCGAGCGCCCGCCGGGCCGCGGCGGCCACCGACTCGGGTCGGATGCTGGTCATCTCCCCGTCGCTCGATCGCACCACCTCATGCCCCTGTCCCAGAGGGGCGTTCAGTCGGGGATCGGTCGGGCCGAACAGGGCGACCACGCGGCAGCCCACGACCCACGCGAGGTGCATCGGGCCGGTATCGGCCCCGATGAACAGATCGGCTCGACGCAACAGGGCGGCGAGGAGACGCAGGTCCGCGGCGGGCGCCAGGATCGCCGCCGCGGCGGCACCCTGAACGATCCGACGCGCCAGAGGCTCCTCCCGCGGTCCCCAGACGACGATCGGCCGGGCGCCCGTGGCATCCCGGAGCAGGACCGCCAGGCGGGCATAGTGCTCCGCCGGCCACATCTTGTGCGCCTGCAGCGCGCTCACTCCGGGCGAGATCAGAACGACCGGCCCGGAGCCCGGCACCAGCTGGTTCAGAATGGCCGCCGCCGCCTCGCCCTCTTCACGATTTTCCGGAAGACTCACCTCGATCAGGTCGCTTCGGACCCCGAGGGCCTGCACGAGCTGCAGATTGCGCTCCACACGATTCAGCCATCGCGAGGCGGGTACGGCCCATTCGTTGGTGAACAGGAAGTTGAGCTCGCGGCAGAATGGCGGCGCGAACCCGACTCGACGCGGAGCCGCCGACAGCACGCTCGCGATGCCGCTCTTGAGGCTCGATTGCAAATCGATAGAGACGGTCACCTGCCATGTGCGCAGCTCTTGGCGCATGCACTTCAGCGCCGCCGCGGCCTGGCCAGGGTGCCGTCCGGCCCGGCCGAGGTCGCGTCGCGGGAATCGGAACAGCTGGTCGATGTCGGGATGACCTTCGAGAAGGGGGCGCGCCAGATTCTCGACCAGCCAGGCAATCCGGATCCCGGGAACACCCTTGTGCAGGGCAGTGACGGCGGGCAGCGCCCGGAGGACGTCCCCCACCGCGCCCAGCCGAACGATCAGCACGCGGTCGCTGGACGAGAGACCTCCGGGGGGGCGCTCCATCGGGAAGAGCATCTTAGCAACCGCGCCCCCGGCCCGCAACGCGGCGCGGTTTGACACCCCTTTTCGCCCGGTGCTATAAGTCCGGTCGGCTCGGAGGATCGCGTTGGCCATCAGCCCCAAGTTGTTGGAAATCCTGGCATGCCCG
This sequence comes from Acidobacteriota bacterium, assembly GCA_043740165.1. Lineage (GTDB taxonomy): Bacteria > Acidobacteriota > Polarisedimenticolia > Gp22-AA2 > Gp22-AA2 > JAYUCR01. The sequence continues at coordinate 8,464 of JAYUCR010000177.1, forward strand.
CTCTGCCATACACGGGTCGCCGTCTCCGCGGACGGCGCGTCTCTTTCCTGCGGGACCTGCCGGCGACGCTATCCGATTGTCGATGACATCCCGATCATGCTGATCGAGGAAGCCACGGTCGAGGCGGAACCCCGCCCTTCCTGAGGCCCAATCTGCCCCCCACGGACTCTACCGCGAAGCTGATGGATCCGAGTCGAGCGGCTCGGATAGCGGATGCCTTCCCCGCGGCGCGGGTCATCGTTCTGGGCGACCTGATGGTCGATCGATTCATCTGGGGGAGCGTCACGCGCATCTCCCCGGAAGCTCCGGTCCCGGTCGTGCGCGTGCATCGCGAAACCGCCTCCCTCGGCGGCGCCGGCAATGTGGCGCGGAACATCGTGGCTCTGGGAGGCAGCGCCCTGCCCGTTGGACTGCGCGGGGCGGACGGCCATGGCGACGAGCTCGTCGCGTTGTGCCGCGACTCCGGCCTGCGGCTGGAGGGGCTGATCCGAACGGACGACCGCCCGACCTCGGTGAAGACGCGGATTGTGGCGCATCATCAGCACGTGGTGCGCTTCGATCGCGAGGAGGATGCGCCGGCCCCGCCCGGCGCGAGAGAGGCCCTGCGCGCCTGCGTCTTCGAGGCGCTCGCCTCGGCCGATGCGTTGATTCTGTCCGACTACGACAAGGGCACGCTTTCCGCCGAGCTGCTCCAGGCCGTGCTGCCGGAGGCCGCACGACGCGGCCTGCCGGTGATCGTGGACCCCAAGGTCCGGCTGATGCCGCACTACCGGCCGGTGACCGTCGTCACGCCGAACCTCAGAGAGGCCTCGGAGGCCGCCGGTATGAAGGTTCAATCGGATGCCGATGTCGAGGCTGCCGGGCGGAAACTGATTGCCTCTCTCGGGTGTCCGTGGCTCCTTATCACCCGGGGCGAGCGCGGGATGCTGCTGCAGGCAGCGGGAGGCCCCTCCCTCCACGTGCCCGCCGTGGCGCGCGAGGTGTATGACGTCAGCGGAGCCGGCGACACGGTGGTGGCGGCGCTGGCACTTGCGCTCGCCGCGGGGGCCACCATGGAAGAAGGGGTCATTCTGGCGAACCACGCGGCCGGGGTGGTCGTCGGCAAGCTGGGCACCGCGGCGATCACGCGAGAGGAGTTGCTCCAGGCGGTGGAACGTTCCCGGGAGGGGACGGGGTAGCCTCCCGCGGGTCGCTCAGGTGGTCGTGCGCTGGACGACCCCCAGAGTCAGCATGGCCCAGAGGAATCGACACAGGTCGAAGTCCTTCATGGCGGAGACCCGGCAGAGATCGCGCAGAGACACAGGCTGCTCGCAGTGCGAAAGCAAGGTCCATTCTTCCAGCGACAGTTTCATGTCCCCCGACAGTCGCTGGACCCTTTCCGTCGTCTGGTAGGCGCCATCCAGATCGCCGACCGCCTCCCAGATCCGTTCCCAGCTTTCAATCGCCCGGATGCCCTCGAGGATGATGTCGCCGGGGCTGAGCTTCAGGGTGATCGCCTCCTCCGTAGGGGGCGGGCCGGGTGTGTACCGGTAGCGTCCGCGCGTCCATTGAAACAGGCTGCAGATGATATTGCGCGCCTGGGCGCAGACACCCTCGACCAGATCGTGCGGCTTGATGTAACCCTTTTCGACCAGCACGGTGCCCAGGCGTTTCCCCGATTGCACGGACTCGATCGATGATTCCACCAGGTTCTCGAGGGAGACGACGCCGGCTTTGAACAGCACCTGATCAAGCCGGTCGTCCCGGTCGTTCGAGGTCGCAAAGGTCGGCCTGCCGGCCTGGACGTAGATCGACTTTTCGGAGGTATCGCCGGTGAGAGTGAGAACCCCGGTATCGTCCCGGCCGAAAATGGAATAGATGAGCGCCGGAAATGTTGCGCTGGAAAGGATCCCTTCTCGGACATGGGCCTGGGGCAGCATGGTCCCTCGAGCGGATGTTAACGTAGGGGCCGCTTCCCGGCATGTCAAGGGCCGGGGGGCAAGCCATTCAATATTCAATACTTCCCCTGCTGCATTGTCTCCGCAATGGGATTACAATATCTTCTTGACGGAGGGTCTCCCTCATCGCACTTTTGGCTCTGTAAAGACCTCGGCAGGGTTTGACGACGACGCACCTACCAAGCCCCCCGAGTCGGTTTCCCGGAGAGCCATGAGCGACAAGTCGGAGGACGGGATGGAAGAGATGGACGGGGAAATCCGAGGCAGCCAGCGTCTGGGTAACTACCTTCGACGTCTGAGGACCGGTTACGGGATGTCCCTCCGCCGGGTCGAAGAGAAGGCCAAGGCGGAAGGGGGCGAAATCGACAATTCGCAGTTGTCGCGCTACGAACGCGGCAAGTGCTACCCCTCCTTCGACAAGCTCTGTCTCCTGGCGAACATCTTCAACGTCTCCATTCAGAACTTCTCCGACCTGCTCGAGCTCGAGCGGGTTCAGTCGTTCGAACCCGAGCCTCAGGTTGACTATGAAGCGCTGCGCGCGGAGGCAAACCGCGAGTGGGAGCAAGGGAATTTCACCAAGGCCTATGCCGTGTACGAGAAGGCCTTGGCTCGCCTGGAGGCAGGAGAAGAAGGAGAACCGGAGCCGGACCGGCTGGCCCGGGCCCGGTTCAACCTGGCGCGTACCCTGCTGCGGATGGGCAAGATCAGCCTGGCGGAAACCGAATTGCGCATCATCCTCAGGCGTCATCGGGAAATTCAACCAGCGACGACGGCGCTCGTGCTCTTGTGCCTCGCGGATGCCCACGATGACAAGGGAGACGGCTACCTGGCGCTGCTCGAGGCGGAAAAGTGCCTGGAGATAGCGCGTTCGGCCGGCCACGTTGAATACGAAGGATATGCCCTGCACCGGATCGCCAGGACGCGGTTCGAGCAAGGGGAATTCGAGCGGGCGCTGGAGAGCTTCCGGGAGGCCAGAGCCCTGCTGGAGCCGAGCGCCAGCAAGCACGATCTGACGTTGATCCGCACCAACATCGGCTTCTGTCATGCGATGGTCGGGAAGACGGACCGCGGGCTGCGGGAGCTCGGCGAGGCCCTGCAGGCGGCTCAGAAGGAAGGGTACCGTCGGTGCGCCTCCTACGCGCTCCTGTACATGGGACAGGTGCACCTGTTGCGCCACGACGATCGCAAGGCGCGTGACTTTTTCGAGCAGTCTGAAATGATGGCCCACGGCGGTGATGAGCGCTACGTGGACATTCTGTTCCAGACGGCGTTCCACCTCTGGGAGATGGCGCGCGCCAGCGGCAATCAGGTGCAGGAGAAAGTCTACTTCGGCCGCCTGAAGTTCCTGCGACCACAGATGGATCGGCGGTTCCCGGAACTGGCGACCTTCGATCGACACATCGAGTACGGGAAAGGCGCGGTGAGAACATGAGTCGCTCGTTGCGTTTCCTGGCAGGGGGGCTGGGCCTGTTGTTGATTCCGATCCTGGCGCATGCCGAAGTCTCCGTGCA
>JAYUCR010000178.1:0-1971 GCA_043740165.1 Acidobacteriota bacterium
TGATGGCGTCCACCTATCCGCTGGAGATCGTCGAGGCCCACCGCTGGGCGCAGAAGAACCCCAGCCTCAAGGGAAAGGATCTCGAGGAGGCCCTCAAAAAGCAGGACTGGGACGCAAGCGTGAAGTCGCTGTGCGGATTTCCCGACGTGCTCAAGCGGTTGAACGAGAACCTGGACTGGACACAGGATCTCGGCGACGCCTTCCTGGGGCAGAAAACGGAAATCCTCGACACGGTTCAGAAGATGCGCGGCAAGGCGCTCGAGGCAGGCCAGCTCAAGACGACCGAGCAGCAGAAGGTGACGCAGCAGGCGGACAAGATCATCGTCATCGAGTCGGCGAGCCCCGAGGTCATCTACGTCCCGACCTATTCGCCGACGGTGGTCTACGGCGCGTGGTCGTATCCGACCTATTACTACCCGCCGATGTACGCCCCGGTGCCTCCCGGCTATGGCGCCATGATGTTCACGGTCGGCATCGTCTGGGGCGCCGCCATCTGGGGCGGATGCGCCTGGGGCTGGGGCCACAGCACGGTCAACGTCAACGTGAACAACTACAACAACTTCAACAACAACACGAACATCAGCGGCGGGAATCGCAACCAGATCAACACCGGAGGCGGGGGCAAGCAGGACTGGGACCACAACCCCGAGCATCGCGGGGGGGTCAACTACAAGGACAACGCCACCGCGAAGCAGTACGGCGGGTCGGGCAACAGCAACCGCGTGTCGAATGACCAGGCGCGCGGCTACGACCGTGGCGGCGGTCAGGGTGGCGGTCCCGGTGCGTCGACGCGCGACGCGGGCGGCGGCCAATCCTCCAGCCCGTCGACGCGAGATCCCGGCGGCTCCGGCAGCCGCGGTTCGTCCGGCGGCAGCAGCGCCTGGAGCGGCTCGCGCAATGCCGGCATGGACCGTTCAGCGAGCTCGCGCGGCGCCTCGAGCTACGGCGGCGGGAGCCGCGGCGGCGGCGGTGGAGGGCGACGCCGATGAAGCGACCCGGCTCCGGCGATTGTGTCCTCGGGCTCGCGATGCTCCTCGGCGCGGCGGCGGGCTGCTCCACGCCGCCGCCGGGAACCTTCGCCACGCCCGAGGAGGCGATGCAGGCGATCCACGACCTCGCGGGGGAGGGGCACCAGCACACCGCGGTGGAGCTCTTCGGACCGGGCGGCGTCGAGCTGCTGCGGTCGGGAGATGAGATCGCCGATCGCGAGGACAGGCAGAAGGTCCTGGAAGACATCACCGAAAAGGTCGCCTTCGAAGGCGACGACAACCGGAAGGTCGCCCTGTTCGGCAACGACGGGTGGCCGTTCCCGATCCCGCTGGTGCGCGACAACGACCGCTGGCGTTTCGATGCGGAGGCCGGCCGCGAGGAGCTCGAGAACCGTCGGGTCGGGCGGAACGAGCTGATGACGCTGGCGACCCTGCACGCGTACGTGGACGCGCAGCGCGAGTATGCGTCCATGGGGCGTGATGGCAAGCCGCCCGCCTTCGCGCAGAAACTGATCAGCGCCGAGGGCCTGCACGACGGCCTCTACTGGCCGACGGCGGAGGGCGAGCCGGAAAGCCCCATCGGGCCCCTGGTCGCCGCGGCGGCCCAGGAGGGGTACCAGCACGTGGACGGCGAGCCGATCCCGTTCCACGGCTACTACTACCGCGGCCTGCGCGCCCAGGGGAAGAACGCTCCGGGAGGCGCCAGGAATTACGTCGATCGAAAGGGGCTCATGACCGTGGGCTTCGGAGTGCTGGCCTGGCCGGCGAAGTACGGCAACTCGGGAATCATGACCTTCCTGGTCGACAGGCAGGGGATCGTCTTCCAGAAGGATCTGGGGCCCGACACGACGAGCGAGGTCGTGGGGATCGCGGCCTACGACCCCGACGATTCCTGGGATCCCACCGGCGACTGATGCTCCGGCTGTACGACTACGGAAAGTCGGGGAACTGCTACAAGGTCCGCCTCCTTCTGTCCCAGACG
>JAYUCR010000179.1:0-4876 GCA_043740165.1 Acidobacteriota bacterium
GGCCGCGACCCCGGGAGCCGCGCGCCGCCTCACCAGCGCCGATGCCGAGGACAAATCGCCCGCCTGGTCGCCCGACAGCCGCACCATCGCCTTCCTGTCGGCGCGTGGCTCCGGTGGCGCCGGCGGCGCCGGCGGCGACAAGGCGAAGACCCGCATCTGGCTCGTCCCGGCCGACGGCGGCGAGCCGGCGGCGCTGACCAAGGACACCATCGATGTCGAGAGCTTCGCCTGGGGGCCGGACGGCCGGCGCATCGCGTACGTCGCCATCGATCCGAAGTCCGAGGCGAAAGAGAAAGACGAGAAAGCGGGCCGCGACTGGAAGGTGGCCGATCAAGATGAACGGCCGCGCCGGCTGTGGACCATCGACGTCGCGACGAAGACCGAGAAGAAGGTGGCGGCGCTCGGCGAACGCTCCGTCTGGCAGTTCGCCTGGGCGCCGGGCGGCGCGGAGATCGTCGCCGCCGTCACCGCAACACCGCGCACCGACGATTCGTACATGGGGAAGCGGCTGCTGGTGCTGCCGCTCGGGCCGCAGGGCGCGGCGCGCGAGCTGGCCGGCATCGTCGGCAAGGTGGCCCAGCTCTACTGGTCGCTCGACGGCAGGACGATCGCCTGGCGCGGCGGGGTGGACGGCTCCGATCCCTCCAGCGGCAGCATCTTCATCGCCCCGGCCACCGGCGGACGCGCGGTGAACCTGACGGGGGAGCGCCAGGAGTCGGCGCAGCAGATCGTCTGGATGAGCGGCACCACCCTGGTGGCCGCGGTCTCGCAGGGCACGCGCGCGACGCTCGTGTCGACCGACACGGGCGATCCGTCGGTGCGCTACCCGATCCTCTCCCCCGGAACGCTGGGGTTCGAGGAGGTCTCGGCGGCGAAGGACGGCACCCGGTTCGCGTTCGAGGCATCGACGGGGGCCGTGCCCGCGGAGGTCTACATGGTGCAGGGGACCGGGAGGGAAGCACAGGCGTCCGTCCCGCGCCGCCTGACCGATCTCAACCCGCAGCTCGCGGCGCTGCCGCGCGGCAACCAGGAGACCTTCCGTTACAACGCCAGTGACGGGACGGCGCTCGAGGGGCTGCTCCTCCACCCGGTCGGCGACGCGACGCGCGCGTCGTATGCGCTCGTGGTGATCGTCCACGGCGGGCCCGAGTATCACTTCTCCGAGGAGTGGACGACGCGTTACAGCGAGCCCGCCCAGGCGCTGGCGGAGCGCGGCTACTACGTGTTCTTCCCCAACTACCGTGGCTCCACCGGCCGCGGCGTGGACTTCGCGAAGGGCGACCACCACGACCTCGGCGGGCGCGAGTTCCAGGACGTCCTCGACGGCATCGCCGCCCTCGCGACACCGTATCGAATCAATCTGAAGCAGGTCGGGATGACCGGCGGCTCTTACGGCGGCTACTTCACCGCCCTGGCGGCCACGCGCTACAGCAGCCACTTCGCCGCCGGTGTTTTCCTGTTCGGCATCAGCGACTGGTTCTCGTTCCTCGGCCAGAGCGACATTCCGGTCGAGAACAGCGCCGTGCACTGGGACCTCTGGTGCTGGGACCACCAGGAGGTCTGCCGCAACGCCAGCCCGGTGGCGCACATCAATGAGGCCGCGACACCGCTGCTCATCCTGCAGGGCGAGGCCGACGCGCGCGTCCCGAAGCCGCAGAGCGACGAGCTCTACGCCGCGCTGAAGTGGAAGGGCGTGCCGGCGGAGTACGTCCTCTTCCCGCGCGAGAAGCACGGCTTTGCCGAGCGCGCGCACCGCATCGAGACCTGCACGCGGCTGCTGGGGTGGTTCGAGCGGTACCTGAAGCCATAGGAGGTCCCATGAAGACAGTCACGATTCATTACTGTCCGGTCTGACCCGTCAAGGTAGCCATAGCCGCCAGGGTGGCGGCTGCGCTTCGGCGCGATCCGGAACTTCACGTGGAAAAGGTGCGGGGCGGGTTGGGTGAGCTGCGCGTCAGCGTCGACGGCCAGGATCTGGTGACGACGAATCGGCTTCTCTACCCGCGTCCTGGCCGGCTGGTCGAGAAGGTGCGGGCGCGACTGAAGGAGCTGACGAAGTGAGCCCGGCATGAAGGTTCCTTCCATCTAGAGATTTCCCCCGCGCAGCTCGCTTGTGATACAAAACGGGCGAAAAGTATCTTTACGCCCGGGCCAGGGAAGGTAGGTATCTATCGATGCAACCCACTGACTTCAAGTCAGATAGGGCGGGAAGAGTGATCCGCGCCCCGCTTGGGTACTGGGCATACGTCCCAAATGCCCTTCCGCCGAAGGTCGACTTGCATCGACAGCTCGTCGTCCGGCTCTCGCTGGCGGAGCGTGAGCTCGGTCGGCTTTCCGGGATGGGGACCACCCTCCCGAATCCCTACCTCCTGATTGGTCCGTTCCTCCGCAAGGAAGCGGTGCTGTCCAGCCGGATTGAAGGGACCGTGGCGGCGCTCTCCGACCTTTTCTTCTTCGAGGCCGCCCCGTCAGACCCGCCAAGAGTCGGTGATGTGCGCGAGGTGGCCAACTACGTGCGCGCAATGCAGACCGGTCTCGATTCAAAACGCAGCCTGCCGATGAGCCTGCGATTGATCCGGGAATTGCACCGTGTACTGATGTCCGGCGTGCGTGGTGAGCAGATGACTCCGGGTGAGTTTCGGACATCGCAAAACTGGATTGGCCGGGCTGGGTGTCTCCTTGATGAGGCGACGCTCGTTCCGCCGCCGGTGCCGGAAATGCACCAGGCGCTCGACGCCTTCGAGAAGTTCCTGCATGCGCCGACCGACCTGCCTCCGCTGGTCCGCCTCGCCCTCATCCATTACCAATTCGAGGCGATCCATCCCTTTGTCGATGGGAATGGGCGCATCGGCCGTCTGCTGATCAGCCTGCTGTTGTGCGAGGAGGGACTGCTTCCATCGCCGCTCCTGTACCTCAGCGCCTTCTTCGAACGCCGCCGGCAGGACTATTACGGTCGTCTCCTCGCGGTCAGCCGTGAGGGTGCCTGGGAAGCGTGGGTCGACTACTTCCTGGAAGGTGTGGCCGAGCAGTCCGTGGACGCGATGCAACGTGCGATTCGCTTGAGGGCCCTGCGTGACAAGTACAACGTCCGGCTGCAAAAAGCTCGGTCTTCCGCCCTCCTGGTCAAGCTGGTGGACGCGCTCTTTGATCATCCTGCGATCACGGTGCGGCGCTCGGCGCAGTTGCTGAAGGTCACGACCCGGGCGTCGTCGCTGAACATCGGTAAGCTGGTTGACGCCGGGATCCTGAGCGAAGCCACGGGGCGAGCGCGCAACCGGCTTTTCGTCGCCCGTGAAATCATCAGGGTCATCGACGAGGATCTCGCGCCTCCGGGCACCGATGCCCGAACTCCCTGACGTCACCATCTACATCGAGAGCCTGCGGCGCCGCGTCGTCGGGCAGCCGCTCGAGAAGATTCGCCTCGCCAGCCCGTTCCTCATGCGCAGCGTGACGCCGCCGATCGCCGAGGCGCAGGGGCGGAAGGTCACCGGGGTCAGCCGCATCGGCAAGCGGATCGTCTTCGAGCTCGAAGGGGACCTCTACCTCGTGCTCCATCTCATGATCGCCGGGCGGCTGCGGTGGCGGGAGCGCGGCGCGAAGGTGCCTGGGAGGCTCGGGCTGGCGGCGTTCGACTTCCCCGACGGCACGCTCCTCCTGACCGAGGCCGGCTCGAAGAAACGGGCGTCGCTGCACCTGGTGCGGGGGCGGGAGGGGCTGGCGCCGTTCCGGCGCGGCGGGCTGGAGGTGATGGAGTCCAGCGCCGCCGAGTTCCGCGCCGCGCTGGCGCGCGAGAATCACACGCTCAAGCGGTCGCTCACCGACCCGCGGCTGTTCAGCGGGATCGGCAACTCCTACTCGGACGAGATCCTGCACCGCGCGCGGCTGTCGCCGATGCAGATGACGAAGAACCTGTCCGACGAAGAGGCCGACCGCCTGCACGCCGCGACCCTCGCCACCCTGCGCGACTGGACCGAGCGGCTGCGCCGCGAGACAGGCGCAGGCTTCCCGGAGAAGGTCACCGCCTTCCGCGACGGCATGGCGGTGCACGGCCGGTTCGCCAAGCCGTGCCCCGACTGCGGGACGGCGGTGCAGCGGATCGTCTACGCCGAGAACGAGTGCAACTACTGCCCGCGCTGCCAGACCGGCGGCCGCGTCCTGGCCGACCGCGCCCTGTCGCGCCTGCTCAAGGACGACTGGCCGCGCACCATAGAAGCGATGGAGGAGATGGAGGGGATGCCGGGCAAGGGCGGTGTTTAGCGATCATGTGAGAGTTGTCCTCCTCATCCCGGCGGCCCCCCGGCGATGCGGCGCTCGTTCCTGTACCAGGCAGACGCGGCCTGAGCGGAGGCGCCCTGACCAGAGTTGCCCTGACGCCCGAGGCGCCAGACCACGCCGATCGGCGCCAGCCCGCGGCAGGAGGCCAGGCCACCGTGCTCGCCCCGCTGGTGGTGGAACCGGCAGAGGCAGATGCGGTTGGCGGGGTCGTCGTCGCCGCCCCGCGAGCGGTAGCGCAGGTGATGGTCTTCGAGATTCCGGCGGGACGTGCAGCCGGGCGCCGCGCACCGCCAGCCATCGCGAACGTAGATCTCGTCGCCGGGTCGCCGTGGCATCCCGCGATCGTCATCCCACGTGTCCACGAAGTCCTCGATCAGCGCCAGCAGGCCGACCCAGGCCGGCACCCTGCGGCAGCGGATGGAAAACATCCGGGCCGCGAGCCACGACGCCGGCAAGTCGGGCGAGTCGGCTGACGCGTGAGTGGCGGATGCTTCAGGCCCATCCACGCCGGCATCCCAAGGCAGCGCGTCGGCTGCGGCCGCGAGACGGTGACACTCCGCGTCGACGGCGGCGAGGAACTGGCCGCCGAGCTCGAGCGGCA
>JAYUCR010000180.1:0-1966 GCA_043740165.1 Acidobacteriota bacterium
GAACGAGGATCAGAGCGCCTGGATCGCCTGCAACGGCGAGATCTACAATCATCTCGAGCTCCGGCCGCAGCTCGAAGGGCTGGGGCATCGGTACAGGACCCGCAGCGACAACGAGACGATCCTGCATCTGTACGAAGAGCAGAAAGACCGCTGCGTCGAGTCCCTGCGCGGCATGTTCGCCTTCGCCCTGTGGGACCGCAAGCGGGGCCGGCTCCTGCTGGCGCGCGATCGCCTGGGGATCAAGCCGCTCTACTACGCGCTCACCGAAGACGAGCTGATCTTCGCCTCGGAGATCAAGGCGATCCTGGCCGCGGGTCCGATCCGGCCGGAGCTCAATCGGGACGTTCTCCCCGAGTTCCTGGCGACGCGGCTGGTCGCCGGCGAGGAGACCTTCTTCCGCGGCGTGCGCAAGCTTTTGCCCGGCCGGCTGATGACCTGGTCACCCGGGTCCGGAATCGCGCAGCGGCGCTGGTGGAACCTGCCCGACCCCGCCGAACCGATCGACAGCACCCTCGAGCAGCAGGCCGCGCAGGTGCGCGCGCGGCTGGAGGACGCCGTGCGCAGCCACCTCATGAGCGACGTGCCATTGGGGCTGTTCCTGTCGGGCGGGCTCGATTCGACCGGGCTGGCCGTCCTGATGGCGCGCATGGTCAAGGATCCGATCCAGACCTTCGCGGTCGGCTTCGACGACAAGGAGGCGAATGAGCTCGCATTCGCGCGCCTGGCGGCGCGGGCGGCGGGCGCGACCCACCGGGAGATCGTGCTCGGTCCGCGGGAGTTCTTCGCCGATCTGCCGCGCCTCGTCTGGCACGAGGACGAGCCGATCGCCTTCGATTCGAGCGTGCCGCTCCACGCCGTGTCGAGCCTCGCCAGCCGGCACGTCAAGGTGGTGCTGAGCGGCGAAGGGGCGGACGAGCTCTTCCTCGGCTACAACCGGTACCGGATCTCGGCGTGGAACGAGCGGCTGGGCGGGATCTACGGGCGCCTGGTTCCCTCCTCCCTGCGGGAGCAGACGCGCCGGATCGTGGGGAGGCTTCCCCGCAGGGCGCGCCGTTACGCGGAGCGCACCTTTCTCGGGCTCGAGCCCGGCCCCCGCCAGCTGTTCTGCGAAAACTTCGCCGTCTTCCCGGAGCCCCTGCAGCGCCAGCTTCTGACGGCCGGGATGCAGCCGTCCGACCGGGATCCCTACGCGGAAGTCCTGCGCCTGTTCGATGAGGCCGGGGGCGAAACGCTCGACCGGATCGGGCGCGCCGACACGCAGACCTACCTCGTCGAGCTCCTGATGAAACAGGACCAGATGAGCATGGCGGCGTCGCTCGAAAGCCGGGTGCCTTACCTGGATCACCCGCTGGTGGAGCAGGTCACGGCGCTGCCGGCGCGCTTCAAGCTGCGCGGCCTGCGCACCAAGGCGGTGCTGCGGGAGGCGCTGAAGGACGTGGTGCCGCGGGCGATTCTCGAGCGCCGCAAGATGGGGTTCCCCGTTCCGTTCGGCAAGTGGGTCCGGGAAGGATGGTGGTCCGTCATCCAGGAGTTCGTGCTCTCTCCGCGCGCGCTGCGGCGCAACCTGTTCAACCCCGCCGTGCTCAGGACTCTGGCGCAGGAGCACCACGCCGGAGCCGCCGACCACGGCAGCCGCCTGTGGCTTCTCGCGAATCTCGAGATCTGGCAGCGGATCTTCCTCGACGGCGAGGCGCCGCAGTCCATCCCGATGCGCGCGGGTGCGTGATTGACCGTCTGTGGATTCACCCGGTGCGGAGATTCTCCGCGCCGAGAAAGGCAGCCATGAATCATCGATTGAAATTTCTCTTATTCGTCATTCTCGCTCTCCAGGCAGCCGCCGCGGGCGGCCTTCCGTCCGCCAGCTTCGACCGGCCCTCATCCGTCGCGACCCTTCCCTCCAGCCTCCCGGACGATGCGAGCCTGTATCGCAGCGAGGATGGAGGCACCACCTGGAAGGCGATCGGCC
>JAYUCR010000181.1:0-4864 GCA_043740165.1 Acidobacteriota bacterium
TGGTCTCGCCGATGACCCCGAGATCGGCGTTCCATCCGTGCTCCGGAACGAGTCCCGGGTTCCCCTTCACCGATCCCTGATCGCCGAACAGCTCGGTGACGTCGGGAAGACGCAGAAAGCTTCCGGCGTTGCCGCGCACTTGCAGGCCCTCCGCCGCCCGCACCCGGAAGCCGGCCTTGCCGGTCGTGACCGCCGCGTCGGGGGCCTCCTTTGGCACGATGCCGGCCGAGGGGCCCGGCTCGAAGCTGCCGCCGTAGCGTTCGTGGCGCAGCGAGGGGTTCAGCACCAGCCGTCCGGAAGCGAGCTCGATCTGATCCTCGAGGGTGAAGGTGGAGACCGTCCGCGTGGCCTTCCCGATCTCCGGTGGATCCAGGACCCCATTGCGCAGGTCGGCCGTCTCCTCCCGGAGCGCGGCGAGGAAGGAGAAGGCCTGATGCCCGCCCGCCACGAGCGTCCCGCCGAGGTCGCCGTCCAGGGAGGCGATTCGGTTGTCGGTGCGCCGGTCGAAGGACGGCACTTCACCCGTCGCCCCGTCGAACCGCTCGTTGTAGCGCGTGCCGGCGACGCCGCCGCGCAGCAGCAGGCGGCCGCCCAGAAGCCCCGGTGCTTCGGCCTGCGTGCTGAGGATCAGGCGGGAGTTGTCGTAGCGTGAATGCTCCGACTGGAACGCATCGATCCCCGGGACCCCCTGTTCGCGGCCGAAGAGATCGCCGTTGAAGCTGAGGCGCGTCCTCCCCGCCTGCACGGAGCCGCGCGCCAGGAGGTGCCCGTGGGTGAAGGCGTTGTTGACCCGCCGGGTCGTCGCGTCGTCGCCCGGCTCGAGAGGGGTGCCGTTGTCGTCGTGATAGGTGAAATCCCCCTGGCTGGTCGCGGCGTCGACCCCCAGGAGCCAGGCGCCGCGATCGTGCGTGGCGCTCCAGGAGCCGCTGACGGCGCCGCTCCCGAAGGAGCCCGCGCTCGCCTTGACCTCGCCGTGCGCGCCGGGGCCGGCCGCCTTGGAATGAATCAGGATCGCCCCGCCGATCGACGCCGTGGAGAGCCCGGCCGGGGTGAAGCCGCGGTGGATCTCGATCGAATCGATCTGCGCCAGCGGCAGATCGGCCAGGTTCACGCCGCCGCCGAGCGCCCGGTTGAGCGGCACCCCGTCGAGGTAGACGACCACCTGCTCGGCGCTCGAGCCGCGGATCGAAACGGTCGCGAAGTCGCCCCCCAATGACTTGATCTGCACCCCGACCGCGGCGCGCAGGAGGTCCGGGAGGGTCGTGATCCGATCGGCGAAGTCGTCGGCGCGGATCACCGTGGAGAAACCGGTTGGGTCGGCGGCAGCGCCATCGGGGCTCTCACGCACCGTGACCGTTTCGGGGGGCATCGACGGGGCGGCCGGCTCGGCGGCCGGTTGGGCGACCGTCTGGTCGGCCGGCTGGGCCAGCAGCGGCTGCGCTCCGCCCTCCGCGAAGACGCGCGCCGCGAGCAGCGCCAGCGCCAGGCGGCCGAATCGATTCACCGGCAGCCTCCGGTCACAGACGATCTCCGGTCACAGGCAGTCCCCGGAAGCAGGCTGCCGCGGCTCGCGCGCCGACGAGGCGCCGTATCCCAGTCCGCTGCCGCGCGGGGTCTGCCGCGCCAGGTAGAAGAAAGCTTCGCCAAGCGGCGGCAGGGCGGCATCGGTGAGACCGCGGTTCGACAGATCGGTCGAGTCGTTCTCCAGGCAGGTCACGACGCCGAGATCGACCAGGCCTCCCACGGCGCGCAGCGCTTTGACGTCGCCGCGGATGAGGTCGTAGGTGACCCCCGGCCCGAGGGTGTTCCAGCGCACGAGCGTGGGATTCGCCTCGGCGATCTCGAGATCGAGGGAAGGGATCACGAACGGCCCGGCGGCGGCGGTCCTCGGATCGTGGCAGGCGGCGGCCTCGGCGCCATCCTCGACGCCGTCGCCATCGCTGTCGGGATCGAGCGGGTCGGTGAGGTAGAGCCACGTCTCCAGCTCATCCGGGAGCCCGTCACCGTCCGTGTCGGGCCCCGGCAGGATCGGGCGCGCGTGCAGCGCCACCACGGCGTCGAGATCGAGCCCCTCCGACGATCCCGGCACCCCGATCGGCAGGTTGGGATCGACGATGCGCAGGAAGCGGGCGTGCGTCAGGCCGACGGTCGCCAGGTCGAAGGCGTCGCCGCCGTGGCCGGCCACGCCCCCCGGCGCCCCGGGCTCGAAGAGGGTTGGGTCGTCCGGCACCGTCCAGTCGCCGGTGAAGCTGGGGGTGATGCCGATGAGCCCGCGCAAATCTTGAAGCAGGGACTTGTCGGTGCACAGGCTCACCACCTGCGCCAGGGCCGCGGCGTCGTAGGGGAATGGATGGAAGGTGACACCGTCGTCGCTCGCTGCAAGAACCCCCGGCTCGGCGAACACGCTCCAGGGGTCGGAGGGGGAGAGCGGCGCCGCGGTGCAGAAGAACGGGTTCTCGAAGACGATGAAGTCGGGGCCGGGTCCGTCCAGGATCTCGTTGTCGGTGAATTCGAGCGTGATCGATCCGCCGTGGCCGAGCGACAGGACGGTGAGCGACCCATTGGTCGGGGTGGTGTTGCCGGGCGGGCCGAGCACGATGCCGGGCTGCCAGGAGTTGAACGCCGGTGGGGCGCTGACCGCGGCCGGGCTGTACGCGACGATCCGGTCCGGGAAACAGTCGGTGACCGTCTGCGCGCGCGCCAAAAGCGGCAGCGCCAGCGCGCTGGCGAAAAGGAGCGCCGCGCAGGTGATGGCGTGATGATGGCGATCCATGGTGACCCCCCTCGAGTCGAGCCGCACCCGACGGGCCACCGCGGAAACACCAAGCCCCGACCTCGCTGAGAACCGGCGCCGTCGGGGCTGTCTCGAGGTCCCTTTCCCGCGAAAGGTCCGTCACGTGCGATGAGATCGCGGGCGGGTCTCCTGGCTTGCGGCTTTCTACTCGCCGGCCCTTCCCAGAGGCTTTCGCCTCCAGTGGGACTTCCCGGCTTTCGCTACCGCTTACAGTTGCGGGGCAGCGGGGGATTCACACCCCCTTCCCGTGTTCCTCGCGCGCCCCCTTCCTGGCCGGCGCGCGACGCCCACGACGTGTTGTCAAGGAACAGACCGCTCTTATAGACCGGTCGTGTGGATCGTGTCAACGATCGCGGGCGAAAAACTCGCGCAGTGCCCTTTCCGTCTCGGCCGCCGCCTCGATCATCGGCAGGTGGCCGCAGCGTTCCAGGACGACGAGCCGCGATCCCTCGATCTGCCGGCGCGCTTTTTCGGCTGCGCCGACCGGTGCGATCTCATCCTCCTTGCCCCACAGGATCAGGGTCGGGGCCCTGATCGCCGAGAGGTCATCGACATACCCCTCGCCGCGCGCGTACGACTCCTGGATGCGGCTGATGGTGTAGGCGACGCCGGAGCGCGGCCGCTTCGCGAACACCTCCTGCGCCTCCGACTCGGAGGAGTGCTGGGCGTCGTTGAAGTAGAGCAGCTTCTGCAGCCGGCGCGCGCCGGCGACGGTGTGGAAGTTGAGCGCCGCCTGGACCGCCGGATCGAGATTGGGGCGGTGGCCGGATCCGCTCAGGAGCGCCAGCCGATCGACGCGATCCGGATGGGCGAGCGTGAACAGGCAGGCGACCCTCGCGCCCATCGAATGGCCCACGAGCGCGGCCCGGTCGATCCCGAGCTCGGTCATGAAGCGGTCGAGAAAATCGACCAGCGTCTCGAGCGAGTAATCGACCGCCGGTTTCTCCGAAGCGCCGAAGCCGATCTGGTCCGGCACCAGGACGCGCGCCTGTGCGGCGAACGGCGTGGCGAGAGAGCGCATCCCCTCCGCCGATCCCCCGAGGCCATGGAGAAAGATGATCGGGCGCCCGGCGCCTCCTTCGAGGTAATGGATCTTCAGGCCGTACACCGACACCGTGCGGCTCCCCAGGCGGGCTGGTGCGGGCCGGGCTGCGGACCTCGGGGTGGCCGCACGGGCCTCGCGCGCTCCGAGCGGCAGGAGCCCGGCGAACAGGAGCCCGGCCAGCATCAGGACGGTCCCGGGGCGGGCGCTCACGCGCCGGTCCCGCGGGCCTTCGAGCGACTCCGGATCCAGGCGCGCACGCGCCGGTCCAGGATCGGCAGCGGCAGCGGGCCGGCGAGCAACACGGCGTCGTGGAACGCCCGGATGTCGAAGCGGCTCCGAAGCTCCCGTTGCGCGCTCCGGCGCAGCGCCTGGATCGACATCTCGCCCATCTTGTAGGCGAGAGCCTGCGCCGGCCAGGCGATGTAGCGATCGACCTCGTTGGTGATGTCGTGGCCGGCCTTGCCGGCGTTCGTCTCGAAGAAGGCGATGGCCCGCTCGCGCGTCCAGCCGAAGGCATGCAGGCCGGTGTCGATCACGAGGCGGATGGCGCGCCACATCTCGTAGGTCAGGCGGCCGAAGTCGGAGTGCGGATCGCGGTACAGTCCGAGCTCCGCGCCGAGCGACTCGGAGTACAGCCCCCAGCCTTCGACGAACGCCGTCTGGTGCCCGTGCCGGCGGAACGCGGGGAGATCGCTCAGCTCCTGCGCCAGGGAGATTTGTAAATGGTGACCGGGCACCGCCTCGTGGGCCGCCAGCGCCTCCATCTCCCAGGTCGGGCGCGCCGCCAGGTCGTAGGTGTTGGCGAAGAAGTAGCCGGGGCGGCCGGCCTCGATCGAGCCCGGGTGGTAGTAGGCGGTCGTCTGCACCTTCTCCGAGTAGGCCGGCACCGGCACGACCCCGTATGGGAGTCGTGGCAGAGTGCGGAAGAGGCGCGGCAGCGCCGCATCGATCCGCTTGCAGATGTCGCGATAGGTGATCAGGAGACGATCGCGATCGCTGAAGAAGAAGCGCTTCTCGGTGCGCAG
>JAYUCR010000182.1:0-11774 GCA_043740165.1 Acidobacteriota bacterium
AAGGCGGAGAAGATCCTGAAGGTGCTCAAGGCGCCGAACGCTGAGTAGGAGCTCGAACCGCGCCCCGCGGACCGGCGGTCCTCCGACACGCGCTGTCGGTGAACCGCCCGCGGCCTGACGATTTCTGTCAACCGGGATGCTCCCGGGCCGTGACCAGATTTCGCAACGCGATCGCCACGGCGCACCACAGCGCCGCCCGTCCGATCTCCCGCAACCCGCATCCAGCAGGCCGTCTGCCCGCCGTCAAGAATTCGGACGGCGGCCTGCCGCGCGCGTCCCAACGTCGATCCGGACCGTGGAATGTTTCTTGCTGTTCGCTTTCGCGACAGGGTCATCCACGGGGGGAGGACAGCCATGGTTCCGCAGACACCTCGTCCGGGAAAGCAGGGTGAGGCCGGCTTTTCCATGGTCGAGCTGATGATCGTCCTGGTGTTCATCTCGATCATCGCCGGTATCGCTCTGTCGAGCGGGTTCTACGCGTTCGATGTCTCGCGCCTCGGCCGCACGGTGGCCAACATGCGCGGCGTGTCCGACGCGGTGATGAAATACCAGACCGACACCAGCATGCTCCCGTCGGGCGGAATGCAGCCGGTGAGCGCCATCGCCGGGGCCATCCTGAGCTCGGGGGGCCGGGTGGCGCAGAAGGACGGCTGGGACAACGACATTTACTACCAGCCGTATACGACGGCGGGCGGGGTTCTCACCTTCCGGCTGTACTCGTACGGCAAGGATGGGGCGGCGGACGGTGTCGTGACCGGCTCCTGGGTCGACTTCTACACCGACATCGTCGTGGAAGGCGGATCTTTCATCCAGTCGAGGTGGTGATCGGATGATCAACAAGAGCAGCGACAACAAGGCGATGAGCGGGCATCTCAACCGGTACATCGAGGTGCTCGGTCTGCGGCCGGGGGCGACGCTCGACGAGGTGAACACCACCTACTACACCATCATCAAGAAGTTTCCCGAAAACCCGACGGAAGAGGAGGAGGCGCGCCTCCAGGAGCTGAAGCACGCGTACGACATGCTGCGCCGCTCCTACGCGCCCAGGGAGAAGGGCATCGAGGTGCTGCTCAACAGGCGCCTGCTGATCCCGACGCTCTCCGCGCTGACCGTCGTCCTCCTCGTGGCGCTGGTGGCGCTCAACTACGGCACGATCAAGCTGAAGATGACGCACTACCAGACCGGCGCCGTGCTCCGCCTGAGGAGTGAAAGCCAGGCGTACGGGGAAGTGGTCGGCTTCGAGCCGCTGCACACGTTCCCGATCGGCAATCCGTCGGCGGCCTACGCCATCCGGCTCACGGGCGGGCAGCAGACCGTCTGGGTCAGCGAGCGCCTGGTCGTGAACGGGATGGCGCCGGCACAGAAGTAGCGGCGCCCCGCGGCCGGCGCGACCCGGTGCACAGTCTCGCCGCTCTCAATCAACCGACGGCAGTTTGCGTGCTTCCTTCCTGGCTCCCGGTTTGTTCAGCAGCCGGGCGCGGGTCACCGCTTCCTCGCCCATGCGCGCGCGCAGGACGTCGGTGGCGCGGGCGGCGCGGCCGGCGCGGTCCTCGGCCGGATCCCGAAAGAGAGCCGCCTGGCCCGACCCCGGGGGGAAGAGGCCGCTCACGCCGACGCCGAGCAACCGCACCCCCTTGCGGCCGAGCCGGATCCGATCGCGCAGGAGCTCGCGCGCCGCGCGCACGATCGTCTCGGCCAGGTCGGTCGGCGCCGGAAGCGTCAGGGCCCGCGTCCAGGTGGTGAAATCCCCCGTGCGGACTTTGAGGTGCACGGTGCGCGCCGTCAGGCCCTCGCGACGCAGCGCGCGCGCCACCCCTTCGGCGCGCTCCAGAAGGGCGCGATCGATGCCGTCGGCGTCCCGCAGGTCCTCGCCGTAGGTGCGCTCCTCGGAGATCGACTTCGCCTCGCGGGAGCTGTCGACGGGTCGGTCGTCCTCGCCCCGCGCCAGCGCCCCGAGATGCGCGGCCATCGCGTCGCCGACGATCGCCGTGAGCCGCTCGTGGCCGGCGCGCGCCACGTGGCCGATGGTCGCGATCCCGGCGGCGCGCAACGGCTCGGCGGTGCGCGGCCCGACCCCCCACAGCCGCTCCACCGGCAGCGGCCAGAGGCGGACCGGGACGTCCTCCGCCCCGAGCACGACGAGGCCGTCCGGCTTCTCCATGTCGGAGGCCACCTTGGCGAGGAACTTGTTCGGCGCGATGCCGACCGATGCGGTCAGCCCCTGCGCCGCGCGGATGCGCTCCTTGAGCCGGAGTGCCATGAAACGCCCGTCTTCGAGGGTGGCCGCGGGACGCAAGCCCCCCTCCGGGAATTCCATCGCCACGCCGGTCATGTCGAGGAAGGCCTCGTCGATCGAAAGCGGCTCGACCAGGGGCGTGGCGTCCTGGAGGATGGACCGGATGGCGTGCGAGACTTCGACGTAGAGATCCATCCTGCCGGGAAGCCAGGCGGCGCCGGGGCAGAGCCGCTCGGCGGTCAACGACGGCATCGCCGATCGGACGCCGAACCGGCGCGCCTCGTAAGAACAGGTCGCGACCACCCCGCGCCGGCCGCGATGCCCGATGATGAGCGGCAGGCCGGCGAGCGCCGGGTTCTGGCGCACCTCGACCGCGGCGTAGAAGGCGTCCATGTCGAGGTGGAGGATGACGCGCGACCGCGGATCGGCCTTCACGGGGAGTCCCGGGTCACCCTTCCCGGCGGAACTCGGCGATCACCGGCGCGTGGTCGGAGGGTTGCGTCCCTTTGCGTTCCTGCCGGTCGATCGCCGCGGCGGTGCAGCGGCGCGCCATCGGCTCGGTCGCCAGGATCAGGTCGATGCGCAGGCCGTTGTTCTTCGGGAAGGCCAGCATGCGGTAGTCCCACCAGGAGTAGAGACCGGCGTCGGCGTGGTGCAGCCGCAGGGTGTCGGTCAGGCCCCAGGAGGTCACGCGCTGCAGGGCCGCGCGCGCTTCCGGATGGAACAGGACGGTCGGCTCCCAGGCGGCCGGATCGTGGACGTCGCGCGCCTCGGGCGCCACGTTGAAATCGCCGCACAGCACCAGTGGCTCATCCGGCCGGAAGCGCCGCTTCAGGAGCGCCGCCAGGCGATCGAGGAAGGCCAGCTTGTAGGCCCACTTTTCGGAGCCGACCTCCTGGCCGTTCGGCACGTACACCGACACCACCACGACCCCGTCGCAGCGCGCCGCGATCAGGCGCGCCTGCTGGTCGTCGACGGCATCGTCGAGGCCGCGCTCGATCGCCGTCGGCTCGCGGCGCGCCAGGATCGCGACGCCGTTGTAAGTCTTCTGGCCGTGCACGGCGGCGTGGTACCCCGCTTGGCGGAGGGCCTCGAACGGGAAGCTCTCCCCCACGACCTTGATCTCCTGGAGGCAGAGCACGTCCGGCTGGTGCGCCTGCAGCCAGCGCAGCAGGCGCTCCTGGCGCGCGCGGATCGAATTGACGTTCCAGGTGGCGATCTTCATCGGCGATTCTCCGGAAGGGTCGGGCCGTCGGACGCGGCGCGCGGCAGGACGAGCGGCGCGCCGGTCGCCGGATCGAGGGTCACGTCGGCCTCGGTCTCGTACACCTCCCGGATCCGATCGGGCCGCAACACCTCGCGCGGCGTCCCGTCCGCCCACAACCGTCCGTGATGCAGCAGCAGGAGACGCGACACGAAACGCGCCGCCAGGTTGAGATCGTGGCTCACCGTCAGCACCGTCAGGCCGCGATCGCGATTCAGCCGCCGGAGGATCTCGTAGATGCCCAGAGCATGCTTGAGATCGAGAAAGGCGGTCGGCTCGTCCAGGAGCAGCACCCCCGGCTCCTGCGCCAGCGCGCGGGCGATCAGCGCCCGCTGCCGCTCGCCGCTCGACAGCTCCAGCAGGTGCCGGTCCTCGAGCCCACCGAGATCCATGTCGCGCAGGGCGGCGCGCGCCACCGCGAAGTCGGCGGGCCGCTCCAGCCCGAGCAGGCCGATGTGCGGCGCCCGCCCCATCAGGACGATCTCGAGCACGCTGAAATTGAACAGGGTCGGCGGCTCCGGCAGCACCACGGCGATGCGCCGGGCGCGGGCGCGCGGCGGAAGATCGCTCATCGGGCGCCCCTCCAGCCGGAGCTCGCCCGACTCCGCCTGAAGCAGACCTGCGAGAAGCTTCAGCAGGGTCGTCTTGCCCGACCCGTTCGGGCCGATCAGGCCGACGAACCCCCCCGCCGGAATCGCCAGCGAAAAGCCGTCGAACAGCGGCGCCGGAGCGCCCGGATGCCTGTAGCGCACACCACGCGCTTCGAGCGCCGGCGGTAGCGTGGCGCCCGCGGGGGCGGCCCCCGTGGCGGCGGACACGACGGGCTCATTCAAAGTAGGTCCTCCCGCGCTGCCGGCGGTAGATCCAGAGGAAGAGCGGCCCGCCGAGAAGTGCCGTGATCACGCCGACCGGCAGCTCGGTGGGAGACATCGCGGTGCGCGCCACGGTATCGGCGGCCGCCAGGAAGATGGCGCCGCACAGCGCCGCGGCCGGCACCAGGAGGCGGTGATCCGGACCGAAGAGGATGCGCGCGACGTGCGGCACGATGAGCCCGACGAATCCGATCGGGCCGGTCACCGAGACGACGGCCGCGGTGACCAGAGACGCCAGCAGGACGAGGAGCGCGCGGGTCCGCTCGACGCCGACCCCGAGCGCCCTGGCCGCATCCTCGCCGGCCGACATCAAGTTTAGATCGCGGCCGAACGCGGCGATGGCCAGGATGCCGAGGGCGGTCGTGACCCCGGCGGGGGTGATGACGCCGTAATCCTCCACCGGGATGGTGCCGATCATCCAGAGGCGGAGGCCGTGCAGGCGGGTCAGCTCGACCAGGGTCTCGATGAAAAGGATGAGGGCCAGGTAGACCGTGTTGGTGATGACCCCGATGAGCAGCATCGGGTACGACGCCAGGCGACCCCCGACGCTCGACAGGACGAAGATGAAGCCGACCGTCAGCACGGCGGCGCTGAACGCGGCGATCGGACGCACCGGAAGCATCGGCAGCCGCGCCGGAAGGCCGATCACCGTCACCGCGAAGGCGCCGAGGGCGGCTCCGCCGGACACCCCGAGGATGTACGGATCGGCGAGCGGGTTGCGCAGCACCGCCTGGAAGACGGTGCCGGCGGCGCCGAGCGCCGCTCCCGCGATCGCCGCCAGGAGCAGGCGCGGCAGCCGGAGTCGCAGAATGGTCACGGCCGCATCGCTTCCGGGGTCGAGCAGATCGCGCAGCCCTGCGCTGCTGCTGCCGACCCCGGCGCAAAGCAGGATCGTCAGCAGCAGGAGCAGCGTCAGGGCCGACAAGGTCAACGCCAGCCGGGAGGCGGTGAGCGGGCGCGCCGAGAATCCCAGCCGGCCGCTCATCCGGACGCCAGCGAGGATCGAATCCGGTACAGCTGCAGCACGTCGCGGCGGCTGAGGATCCCCACCAGCCGGCCTTCCTGCTCCACGGGGAGCGGCGAGAGGTCCTCGCGGATCATCCGCTCGAGGATCGGCAGGCACTCGTCCTCCGGCCGGACCGGAGCGCAGCGCTCGACGGGGGTCATCACCTGCCGCACGGGGGTGCGGACCCACTGGTCGCGCGGCACCTGGCGCACCTGTCCGATGGCGATCATGCCGACGAGCCGTCCCTCGTTCATGGCCGGATAGGCGGAGTGCGGGCGCAGGAGGAAGTGATCGTGCACCAGCTCCTCGAGGCTGATGTGGTCCTCGACGGTCACGACATCGCGCGTCATCAGCTGGCGGACGCGCACGCCGGTCAGGAGATCGCGCAGCATGGCGGTCTCGTAGCTCGAGGCCGCGGCGCGCGCCAGGAACCCTCCGATGAAGAGGAACCAGATCCCCGGGAGAAATCCCCGCAGGGCCAGGGAGACCAGCCCCAGGCCGATGAACAGATACCCGATGGCGACGCCGGCCCGCCCGGCGGTGCGTGTCGCGCGCATCAGGTTGCCGTGACGCGACCAGAGCCAGGCGCGCAGTATCCGACCGCCGTCGAGCGGAAGCCCCGGCATCAGATTGAAGAGTCCAAGCAACAGGTTGGCCGAGGCGACGTACTGCAGAAGGACGTGGAGGGCGGTCGGCTCGGGAACCATCCCGGTGCGGATCAGGATGAGACAGGCCGACCCGAGCGTGAGGCTCGTGATCGGCCCGGCGGCGGCGATCCGCAGCTCGGCACGCGGCTCGTGCGGCTCCGCCGCCATCTCCGAGACGCCGCCGAACAGGAACAGGCGGATCCGCGGCACCTTGATCCCGGCGCGGCGCGCCAGCAAAGCGTGCGACAACTCGTGCAGCAGCACCGAAGCGAACAGGCAGAGCGCCGCCACCACGCTGAGGATCCACGCGGCCGCGATGGAGAGCTGCGGCGCGGCCTCCGGCAGGTAGCTGCCGGCCAGGCTGATCACGACCAGGAGGAAGATGAAGAGCCAGGTCGGGTCGATGACGATTCGTATGCCGGCGACCCGCATCAAGTGAAACGCCCGCATACCCCCAATCCTACACTTACCGCGGTGGCGCGAAAGGAGATGTCTGGTGCTATAGAATCCCTGCCGTCGAAACCCGGGGCCGACTGTTGTGAGCCGATGCTCCGGCCACGAAGGTGCAAGGCCAGTGCATCCCCGACGACACGACACGTCCCGTGCCCGCACCCGGTGAACATCAACCCTGCTCTGCTGCGCCGCAGCGCCGCCGCCCTCGTCACCCGGGCCGGGGAATATGGCGACCTGTTCGTCGAGACGGTCCGGCAGATTGAGGTTTCGCGGGACGCCGAAGGGCGCGGCGCGGTGGCGCTGGGAGGATGGTCGGGGATTGCGGCGCGGCGCATCGATGTTGACGGCGGGGTGCGGCACCACGCGCAGGCCGGGATCGAAGAGGACGCCATCGCCGAAATGCCGGCGGCGTTGCGGAATGGTGGCGCACCCGGCTCCCCGTCGGCTTCTCGGAGTGCAGAGGCCGGTTCACGAGCGGGCGTGCGGCGTGACAACGGCGATTCCCGTCCCCCCGGCGCGGTCGTTCCGGATCCGGGCGCGGCCGCGGCCACGGCCGTCGAGCGGTATCTCGCCGAGCTGGAGATCGAGTCCGTCGGAGGCTCGGCGCGGGCCGAGCTGCGATCTCAACAGGTCGTCATCGCCACCTCGGAGGGGGAGATCGGCGAGGAGCGCCGCGACTGGGTGGCGTTCACCATGCGCGCGGTGTCGAAGGGCCGCGGCGGGGCTCCCGTGCAGGTCGTGCAGGGAGGGGGAGCACGCGATCCCGATCGGTTGCGCGCCCTCCATCCTCCGGCCGACGTGAGGGAACGCCTGCTGCGCGCGCGGCGGGAAGCGGATGAAGCGGTGCCGTCGCCCTCGGGCGAGACCCTGGTGGTCCTGGGTCCGGGCCCGGGCGGCATTCTGTTCCACGAGGCGTGTGGCCACGCGCTCGAGGGGGATCGGGCGCTGCGCGGCCGGTCGGTGTTTTTCGACCTGATTGGCGAGACCGTCGGGCCCGCCGAGCTGACCCTGGTCGATGATCCGACGCTCGACGGACTGCCCGGGTCGCGACGGCTCGATGACGAGGGATGGCCGGCCACGCGCACGGTCCTGATCGATGCCGGACGGGTGGCGGGGCTGCTGCTGGATCGGGCGACGGCGCTGCGCGCCGGGACCGCCCCGACCGGGAGCGCGCGGCGCGAATCGTACCGCGACCTGCCTCTCCCCAGGATGACCAACACCTTCGTCCTCGAGGGGAACCGCACGCCGGAAGAGATCGTGGAAAGCGTCGCACGCGGCATCTACATCGAAGAGCTGGGGCAGGGCCAGGTCGACACCGCGACGGCCGATTTCGTGTTCCAGGTGCGCCGGGGCTCGCTGATCGCCGGCGGCCGGCGGGTGGCCTCGCTGGCCCCTTGCGTGGTCTCGGGCAACGGGGTGCGGGCGCTCGGCGGCTTGCGGATGATCGGAGGCGATCTGCGGTTCGATTCCGGCGCCGGGGAGTGCGGCAAGGAAGGACAGCGGGCCCGGGCGGCGGTCGGGCAGCCGACCGTTCTCATCGAGGGGTTGCTGGTGCGACCGGCGGGGATTTGAGCGTGCCGAGAGCCCGTCCGGGCGATGGCTGGGCGGAGGGGTTCTTCACGGAGGCCCGCGCCGGCGGGGCCGTGCAGGCGGAATTGTTTCTCAAGGTCGGCCGGGGCCGGAAGCTGATCCTGGAGCCCGGCGCCTTGCCGGGGGCGCCACCGCTGTGCAGCGTCACGACCTTCGTGGAACAGGGACTGGCACTGCGCGTCCAGGATCCTCGGGGGCGCGAAGGGTTTGCCTGGTACGGCATGGCTCCGGGTGATCCAGCGGAGCACGCGGCGAGCCTGGCCCAGGCGGCCGTCACCTCCCTGCATCAGCCGCCGGAGGCTGCGGAAGCCGCGCCGATGGCGCCACGCCGCGCCGAAGGGGCCGATGGGCCGGCCGATCGATCGGCCCATCGGGCACCGGGGCCTATGAGAATCGCCGACGCGGAGGCGCTGGCGCTCCCGCAGGAACGCCTGGAGGCTCTCCTGCGCCAGATCGTGGAGAGAATCGCGACGGAAGGGGACGCCTCGTCGGGCGCCGCCCCGGCCGGCGCCGCCGTCCTCCTCGACCGCCTGACGTTGAGCGAGGTGACGACATCTGTCCGGCTGGCCAACACGCATGGCTTCGAGGGTCGGTTCGAGCGCAGCCTGGTGCTCCTGACCATTTCGTTGCTCCCCGCGGTCCCGGGTGCTGCCGCGGTGGTGGAGGAGCGCTCCGCGTGCCGGCTGGCCGACATCGATCCGGGCGAGGTCGCCCGCGAGTCGTTGTTGCGGGCCCTCCCGCCACGGCCGCACCAGCCGCAGGCGCACCAGCCGCGAACGGCGACCGCGCCATCGGAAGTCAGCGAGCGGAGTCCGGCGCTCGTACTCACGCCGAGAGCCGCCGCCTCGCTCGTGGCCGCGCTGGCGGCGCGGCTTTGTGCCGGGGACCTCGAGACATCAAGAGACAGTGCCCTGACCATCGTCGACGATCCGCTGCTTCCGGGCCGGCCCGGGAGCGCCCCCTTCGATGGAACCGGGCATCGCACGCTGCGGACGGTGCTCTTGCAGAACGGGCGTTGCGGCGCCGGCCTGTCGTCAGGAGGGGGGCATTTCATCAGGGCCTCCTATCGTGATCGACCGATGCCCGGACCAGCGGGGCTCCTGATTCTTCCGGCCCCCGTGTCCGGGACCGGCTCGCCTGAAAAGGTGACCTCGCCAGACGAGGTGACACTGCGCGCCGCCGCCATCGAGCTGCGCACCGGGGGGCGGCTCTGGCGGATGCGGCTGCGCCGTGCCGACTGGTGGTGCGCCGGGGCCTCGATGGGATCCGCCGACGGGCTGGTCTGGGAAGGGCCACCCGAGGCGATCATCGCGAGCGTCACGGCTACTCTCGGGGAGGCCAGGTTCTACCACTGTGGCCTGCCGGTCGGAGCGCCGGGCCTGAGACTGGAAGGGATCGGGCCCTTTATGGTGGGGCCTGGCTAGTCCAGGATCAGCTGGGCCAGCACCGGGTAGACATCATGGTAGGTGAGGTCGCGCAGCAGGGTACTTCGGACCGACGCCACCGTGCGCGGCACGAACTCGAGGTACTCCTGTCGTCCACGGACCGTGGCCATGTAGCCGAATGTCCCCAGGTCCTTGAGGTTCCGCTGCAGCGCCATCAGGGCGAACTCCTCGCGAAACTGCTCCGGTCCGATGGCGAGCGGGGCGGCACAGCTGCGGGCCAACCGTTCGAGCATCTCCTCCACGAGCCCCTGGTCCAGGTCCAGGGAGGAATCGCGCAGGAGGGAGGCGGCATCGTAGGTGTAGGGGCCCATGCGCGCGTCCTGAAAGTCGATCAGACCGAGCCCGCCCCCGTACACCATCAGGTTGCGTGACTGGAAATCGCGGTGACAGTAAACCCTGGGCAGCCGATCGCAACGCTCGGCCAGGTCGGCGCTGAAGCACTGCACAATCTGCGCTTCCGCCGGCGTCGGCTGGCGATGCCTCAAGCCGAGGATGTAGTGCCGCTGAAAATGATCCATCTCGAACAGAAATCGCTCGCGATCGAGGGCGTTGCGCGCCGCAAAATCGTCCGATCGGAGGGCGCCGGCGCCTCTCGATTGCATCAGGGCGATCAGATCGCAGGCCTGGCAGTAGAGTGGGACGGTGGGGCCACCGCCCCGGGCGTGTCGTTGCAGGCTGACGTCCCCGAAGTCCTCCACCAGCACGAGCCCCAAAGGGTTGTCACGGGCAAGAATGCGGGGCACAGGCGCGCCAATCTCCATCAGGATCCGGTGATTGCTGTAGAGAGGAGCGTTTTCGCCGAGCGCCTCGCCATGGATCATCAGGATCGAGGTGCGTCCGGCGTTTGTGACCCGGAAGAAACGGCGGACTGAGGCATCGCCGGCGATCTCGCGCAGGGTTGCGTTCGGGCCGACGGCCCTGTGGATAAAGGAGATCTGAGCCGAAGACGGCGGCAGGCCTGACTGATCAGTGGTGCTGTTCACTGGATTCTGGCTGCCCAGCAGGAGCCGACTCGTTCCAGGTTGTCCTTCTTGCCCTGGTAGCCGTCGACGCGAAAAATCATGCGTCCGGTGAGCGAGGTCCTCGGGGGGATGAACACGCCAGAGGTGACGATGCACTCCGTCAACTGCACCCGTTCGGCAAGACGGGCTCCATCCCAAAGAATGGACGATCGTAAGGCACTGTCGTTCCCGATCCGGCACTGACGACCGATCACCACACCCCCCAGCAGCGAGCAATTCGACCCAACGTTCGACCCTCTTCCTATCAACAGTGGCGGGGCGCTGGTGGTTGTCGATGGGAGGGTGGTCTGTTCAAGATAAACCCCCTCAGCTTGTTGCAGAGAAACGAGGGAGGGATCGCGGCATTCGCCCAGGACCGCAAGCGAGCCAGTGAGATAAAGGCGGGGTGTGCCGAACTCCCTCCAGAATCCCTGATGGATGAACCCCTTGATCAGGGAGCCCTGCTGCATCAGGACAGGATAAACCTCCCGATTTATCTCGTACCTGACGCCAGGTGGGATGGCGTCGAGGATTGGCGGTTCAAGAATATGGATGCCGCTGAATGTATAGCTCGATCCGGTGGTTCCGGTGCGACCCGGGGCGTCTTTCAAGCCGGGGCGTCCGGCGATCGCCACAACCCTCGAATCGCCGTCGAGCTCAACGCTCCCGTAATCGGCCCCCTCCTGGCGAGGGGTAAGGATCAAGGTAGAGGTCGCTCCGGACCGCTTGTGCTGCTCGATAGCAGCCGTCAGGTCGCAATCGGTGAAGAAATCTCCGTTGATCATGATGAATGTGCCAAAGCTTCGGAAGTGCGCCTCCGCCTTCTTCAGCCCTCCGGCGGTCCCCAGAATCGATTGCTCATCGGAGAAGTGGACCTTGACGCCGATCCGGCTTCCGTCACCCACCAGGCCTCGGATCGACTCAGGATGGTAGTGGAGGTTGATCACCGCCTCATCGATGCCATGTCGCTTCAGGTAAGAAAGGGTGTGCAGGATGATCGGCCTGTTGAGCAGGGGAAGGGAGGGCTTGGCGCGTCCCTCGGTGAGCGGGCGCATCCGTTCACCCAATCCTGCCGCCAGAATCATCGCTTTCATGATGCTATTGCACCATAAGTCGGCATGGCGACATCGCTGGGATGGCGCGCCTGACAAGCATTGTGGATAATAAGGCCATGGCAAGGTCGCACGATCAGGGACATTTTTATTGCTTTTTTGCCATGACGTCGCCGCTCACCTGCGAATCGTTTTCGGTTCACTTTGT
>JAYUCR010000183.1:0-4831 GCA_043740165.1 Acidobacteriota bacterium
AATACGAACTCCGGCTTGAGGAGGGCCAGGGCCGCGGCGGTGGTGATGATCTTGAGGGTGGAGGCCGGCCGCAGCAGGCGGGCGGCGTTGCGCTCGAAAATCGGCCGCCCCGCCGGAAGCTGCAGCACCGCGATGCCGGTTTCTTGCGGCTGCAGAAGCGGAGAGTCCGCCAGGGTGGCGAGCCGGGAGGCCAGGCGCGGTGGCGCGGGCGAGGGCGTCGTCACCGGCGGGGCGGGGGCCTGTACCGCCATCGCCAGCCTCGCCGCGAGGGCCAGGAGGGACCCTGAAACGATGCCGATTCGGAGGTGAGCGCGAGTCCCGGTCATGCCGCGGAGGGATTCTCGCATAGCCCCCAAAGGCTGTCAAAACAACGGTTTGACACGATCGTCCCAAGGTGCTACAAGAAGCGTTCCTTGGGGGGCCTGTGAAGATCCACGAATACCAGGCGAAGCAGATTCTCAAGCGCTTCGCGATCGATGTTCCGCGCGGCGAGGTCGCCTTCAGCCCGAAGGAAGCCGAAGCGCAGGCGATGCGCCTGGGCGGGAGCGCCGTCCTCAAGGCGCAGGTGCACGCCGGCGGGCGCGGCAAGGGAGGCGGCGTCAAGGTGGCCACCAGCGCCGCCGAAGCCTTCCGCCTCGCCTCCCAGATTCTGGGCATGACGCTCGTGACTCCCCAGACCGGCCCGCAGGGGAAGAAGGTCCGGCGTCTCCTCGTCGAAGAGACGCTGTCGATCGCCCGCGAGCTCTATCTCGGGATGACCCTCGACCGGATCCGCGGCGTGCCGGTGATGATGGGATGCGCGCAGGGCGGGATGGAGATCGAAGAGGTTGCGGCGCGCGATCCGAAGGCGATCCATATCGAGCCGGTCGATCCGCTGGTGGGGTTCCGGCCGTTCCAGGCGCGCCGGTTGGCCTACGCGCTCGGGATCGCGGGGGACGAGGTGGGGCGCGCCGTGAAGCTGATGCTCGCTCTGGCGCGTCTCTACGAGGAGACCGACGCCAGCCTGGTGGAGATCAACCCGCTGGTGATCACCGCGGAACGTGGCGCCGTCGTGGCCCTGGATGCCAAGATGACCTTCGACGACAACGCCCTCTTCCGCCACCCGGAGATCCGCGAGCTGCGCGATCCCGACGAGGAGGACCCGCTCGAGGTGGAGGCGGGGGCGCACTCCCTGAATTACATCAAGCTGGACGGAAACGTCGGCTGCATGGTCAACGGCGCCGGTCTCGCGATGGCGACCATGGACATCATCCACCATGTCGGCGGCTCGGCCGCCAATTTCCTCGACGTTGGCGGCGGCGCGAACGCGGACCAGGTGTCGGCGGCGTTCCGGATCCTGGTGTCGGACAAGAGCGTGCGCGCCGTCCTCATCAACATTTTCGGCGGCATCCTGCGGGTCGACGTCCTGGCGAAGGGGGTCGTCGAGGCGGTCCGGCAGGTGGGGGCGAAGGTGCCGGTCGTGGTGCGCCTCGAGGGGACCAGCGTCGAGGAAGGGAAGCGCATCCTCCGTGAAGCGGGGATGAACTTCACCGTCGCCGACGGCATGCTCGACGCCGCGCAGAAGGTCGTGGCCCTGGCGGGATCGCGATGAGCGTCCTGGTCGATCGGAAGAGCCGGGTCGTCGTCCAGGGCCTGACCGGCCGGGAAGGATCGTTTCATGCGCGCCAGTGCCGTGAGTACGGCACCACCATCGTTGCAGGAGTCACCCCGGGACGCGGCGGCGTCGACCATGAAGGGGTGCCGGTTTACAACACCGTGCAGGAGGCGGTGGCGCGCGAAGGGGCGGATGTCTCGCTGATCTTCGTCCCCCCGCCGGCGGCGGCCGATGCCATCCTCGAGGCGGCGGACGCCGGCATCCGGCTCGTCGTCTGCATCACCGAAGGGATTCCGGTGGGCGACATGGTGCGGGTCAGGCCGGCGCTGGCGCGTCACGGGACCCGCCTCATCGGCCCTAATTGCCCGGGCGTCATCTCGCCCGGAAAGTGCAAGGTCGGGATCATGCCCGGGTACATCCACAAGCAGGGCCCCGTGGGAGTCGTGTCGCGCAGCGGCACCCTCACCTACGAGGCGGTGGCGCAGCTTTCGCGGCGCGGCATCGGCCAGACGACCTGCATCGGGATCGGCGGCGACCCGATCATCGGCACCAGCTTCCTCGACGCGCTGGCCCTGTTCAAGGAAGACGCGGAGACACGCGCCATCGTCCTGATCGGCGAGATCGGCGGCAGCGCGGAGGAGGAGGCGGCGCTCTACGCCCGGCAGAATCTCAAGGTGCCGATCGTCGCCTTCGTGGCCGGGCAGACCGCTCCGCCGGGGCGCCGGATGGGACATGCCGGAGCCATCATCGCCGGCGGCCACGGCACCGCCGTCGAGAAGATGGCGGCCCTGAAGGAGGCCGGCATCCAGGTCCTGAAGACGCCAGCGGAGATCGGCGAGAGCGTGGAGCGGCTTCTGGGCGCCGGAGGGGGAGGGAAAGCATGATGGAACGGACACTTTCGATCGTGAAGCCGGACGGCGTCCGGAAAAACGTGATCGGCGAGGTGGTGCGACATTTCGAGGCCGCCGGCCTCAAGGTCGTGGCGCTCAAGATGGTGCGCCTGGACACCGCCTCGGCCTCCGGCTTCTACCACGTGCACCGCGAGCGCCCGTTCTTCGGCTCGCTGGTCAAGTTCATGACCTCGGGGCCGATCGTCCCGATGGTGATCGAGGGCGAGAACGCCATCGCACGTGTGCGCCAGATCATGGGCGCCACCGATCCGGCGAAGGCCGATGCCGGGACCCTGCGCAAGAGCTTCGCCTCATCGATCGAGGAGAACATCGTGCACGGATCCGACGCCCCCGCCACCGCGGCCTTCGAGATCGCCCACTTCTTCAGCGCCCTCGAAATCACCTCGCGCTAGGAGCCGGGGCCCCGATGAAGGACCTGCTGCGGCTGGTCGGGTATGTCCGGCCTTACACCCGCCGGGTGTTCGTCGCGATCGCCTCGGCGTTCCTGATCTCGGCCTGCTACCTGGTCCTCCTCGGGCTGGTCCAGCCGATCTTCGACGAGGTCCTTCCCAAGGCGGTCGCCGACTCGACGGCCACCGCCGGCAAGCTGCACCTGTTCGACGAGGCCCGCAAGCTGACCGCCAAAGTCGCCTCGGTGTTGCCTGCCTTTGCGAACTGGTCGAAGAATCTGAACAACGGATCCAAGTCGACCGCGATCCTGATCGCGGTGCTGATCGTCGTCGTTTTCATACTGAAGGGCGTCTTCACGTACCTGACCGCCTACCTCACCCGCTGGACGGGGCTGCAGGCGGTGCGCGACCTGCGGGCCGATCTCTACGCGCGCATCCAGCGGCAGTCGCTGGCGTTCTTCTCCGAACACTCCACCGGGCACCTGCTGTCGCGGATCATGGGGGACGTCGGCCGCCTGCAGCGGCTGGTCTCCGGCGATCTCGCCGACGTGTTCCGGCTGACGGCGCTGGTCCTCGGCCAGTCGGTCTACCTGTTCTACCTCAACTGGCGGCTGGCCGGGTTCTGCCTCGTGGTCCTGCCTCTCCTCGTCTTTCCGGTGGCGCGGATGGGGCGCAGGCTCAAGGACGTCAGCCGCGGCGGCATGCAGAAGATGGGGGACGCCTCGCTCGTCATGAAGGAGGGGATCACCGGCACGCGCGTCGTGCAGGCGTTCGGCATGGAACAGTTCGAGATCGATCGCTTCGTCCGGGCGCTCGATCGGGTGCAGCGCGCCGAAAAGCGGGCGGCGCGCATCCTGTCGATCATGGGGCCGGTGATGGAGCTGATCGGGGCGGTGGGGGCGGCGGTGCTGTTCACCTACGCCGCGCACCGCATCGCGGCGGGCAAGTTGTCGGCCGGTGATTTCGTCACCTTCGTGGCGGCGCTGTTCATGATCTACGCCGGCATCCGGAACCTGGTGAAGATCAACACCGATCTGCAGGGGTCCTTGGCGGCGGCGCAGCGCGTCTTCGAGATCATGGACCAGCCGTCGCTGATCGTGGAGCGCAGCGACGCGATCCCGCTGCCGGCGTTCCAGGGCCGGATCGAGTTCAAGTCGGTGTCGTTCGCCTACGGCAAAGCACCGGTGATCCGCGGGATCGACCTGGCGGTGCGGCGGGGCCAGGTGGTCGCCCTCGTCGGCAGCAGCGGGGCAGGCAAGTCGACACTGGTCAACCTCCTGCCACGGTTCTACGACGTCACCGAGGGGGCGATCCTGTTCGACGGCCGCGATATCCGGGACGTCACCCTGGCGTCCTTGCGGCAGAGCATCGGCCTGGTGACGCAGGAGATCCTGCTGTTCAACGACACGGTGCGCAACAACATCGCCTACGGACGCGTCGATGTCCCGATGGAGAAGGTCGAAGCGGCGGCGCGCGCGGCGCACGCCAAGGGCTTCATCGAGTCCCTGCCGCAGGGCTATGAAACGGAGCTTGGGGAGTCGGGCCACCGGCTGTCGCACGGGCAACGGCAGAGGCTCTCCATCGCGCGCGCCATTCTCAAGGACGCGCCAATCCTCATCCTGGACGAGGCCACCTCCTCGCTCGACTCGGAGTCGGAATCGGAGGTCCAGGCGGCGCTGGACAACCTGATGCAGGGGCGCACCGTGTTCGTGATCGCCCACCGACTATCGACGGTGCGCCGCGCCGACGTGATCCTGGTCATGGAGGCCGGCCGGATCGTGGAGCGCGGCGCGCACGATGAGCTGCTCGCCGAGCAGGGGGTGTACGCCCGCCTGCACCGCCTGCAATTCCGCGATCCCCCCGCCGGCCACGCTCCCGCGGTCCTTTGACCCTCTCGGTCCGGCTTTTCGCCACCGATCGATCCTGCCTCCTGTTGC
>JAYUCR010000184.1:0-4826 GCA_043740165.1 Acidobacteriota bacterium
GCCCTGCCGCACGGCAGCGCCACGCCGCAGAAGCTGCAGGAAGGCGACATCGTGATGATCGACGACGGCGTCAGCGTCGAAGGGTACCAGTCGGACATCACGCGCACGACGGTCTTCGGCAAGCCGACGCAGCGACAGAAGGAGATCTGGGAGCTCGAAAAGCGCGCCCAGAGCGCGGCGTTCGAGGCGATCCGGATCGGCGCTCCTTGCGAGACGGTCGATGCCGCCGCGCGCCGGGTGATCGAAGCGGCCGGCTTCGGGCCCGGCTACAAGCTGCCCGGCCTGCCCCACCGCACCGGCCACGGCATCGGCCTGGACGGCCACGAGTGGACCAACTTCGTCCCCGGCAACAAGACCCCGATCCAACCCGGCATGTGCTTCAGCGACGAGCCGATGATCGCCATCCCGGGCGAGTTCGGCATCCGCCTCGAGGACGACGTCTACATCGGCGACGACGGCCCGCACTTCTTCTCGCCGCAGAGCCTCGCGATCGACCAGCCGTTCGGGAGCTGAAGTTGCCGAAGTCACCGGGCCGCGAGGCGGCGGTCCCCTCGCGTCCGCTTCGGGCGTCGCTCGATGCCGGCGCGCTCGAGGAGGACGGCGTTCAGCTCACCCCCGACCAGCAGCGCCAGGCAGAGGAAGTAGACCCAGATCATCAGGCTCAATCCCCCGCCGAGGAAGCCGAAGATCTGGTTTATGCCGGCCGCGGCGCGCAGGTAGAAGCTGAAGCCGAACGACACCAGCAGCCACAGCACGCCGGCCAGCAAGGCGCCGGGCAGGTCGCGCCTCCAGGGGGCGCGCCGGTTGGGCGCCAGGTGGTAAAGGGTCGCCAGCCACAGAATGCCGCAGGCAAACGCGATCGGCAGGCGCAGGTAATGGCGCACCTGCGCTGTCGACTGCTCGACGCCGAGCGCGACCGCCATCGTCTTTCCGTACCCGAGCAGCGGGCCGGCGACCACCGCGGAGAGGATGAAGGCCGACACCACCGCGGAGCCGAGCGACAGCAGGATCGCGGTCAGCCGTAGATTGATCCACGAGCGCCCCTCGCGCAGGCCGTAAGCCTGGTCGAGAGCGGCGATGATGGTGGCGAAGCCGCGCGACATCGACCAGGCGCCGAACAGCAAGGCCGAGGTCAGGACGCCCCCGCGCCCGCGCTCGAACAGGCCTCGGACCGTGTGCAGAACACCGCCGGCGTGATCGGTCAGCACGCTGTCGAGAAGCGTCAGCACCACCGTCTCCGACTGCCTCGCGATCGCTCCCCCCGCGAGGCGGTCCAGCCAGCCGAGCGTGGCGGCGAGAATCATCAGTGCCGGGAAGAGGCTCAGCACGGCGAAGAAGGCCGACTCCGCCGCCAGGCCGGTCACCCGATCTTCGTGTGACTTCTGGATCACATCGGCGCATAGACGGCTCGCCTGCCGCATGGCGACGCTGCGCCACGGCGCGTTCGGTGTGCCGTTGTCAGCCTGGAGGTTCGGCATGCGTGGGAGCCTGCTCTTCCGGGTCAGTCTTCCGGGGGAATCGCTTCCAGTGCCGTGCGGTCGGGAATCGCGAATCCGTCCTCGTTTGTGAGCACCAGGCCGTCCTTCCCCCAGCGGCTCATCACCCGGATGGCGGTCTCCTGCGTCGTCCCGACCATGTCGGCGATCTCCTGGCGGCTCAGGGCGATCGGGATCCGGACTCCCTTGCTCTCGGGCCGGCCCACCCGATCGGCCAGTGTCAGGAACACGCGGGCGATGCGGAATTCGACGCGGCTGGATCGCTCCGCCAGCTTGCGCGTCATCATGATCATGCGGCGGGTCAGCCCCAGGAGCAGGCCGCGCGCCAGCATCGGGTTGGCGGCCAGGAGGGCGAACAGCTCCTGGCGCGGCACCGACAGGAGGCTGGTCGCCTCCAGGGTGATGGCGGTCGCGGGAAACTCACGCTCTTCGTAGACCGCCACGACACCGACCGGATCGCCGGGGCCGAAGATCTCCAGGATCACGTCCCGGCCGCCGGCGGCCGCCTTGACGATCTTCACCCGCCCTCCCAGGACGAAGTGAAACATGTGGGCCGGCTCGCCCTCGCGGAAGATCGCCTCCCCTTCCTCGTAGGCCTTGATCCGGACGAAGGGTCGCAGGCTATCGCGCTCGGCCGGCTTCAGGCTCTCGAACAGCGGGATGGCGGCCCATGGGATCGAGCGCTCCCTCTTTTCTTCCGCGATGACGGCACCCCCCTGGGATCGGACGGCCTCGGAATCAGACGGCTGCGGATGGTAGCACTCCGATGATCCAGATCATACCGAACCGCACCCCCGGGGCGCATTGTTGGGCTCGCAGGGCTTGAACCGGGGGCCGGGAGCAGGGGCCGATGGCGGCGGAGCACATGGACGACAAGGCAGGGAGAGAGGGCGCACAAGGGAGCCGGGAGAAGTTCGCCTCGTCTCCTCTCCTCGTGATCTGGGAGGTCAGCCGGGCCTGCGATCTCGAGTGCGTGCATTGCCGCGCCGCCGCGATCCCGGAGCGCGAGCGGGGGGAGCTGACGACCGCGGAGGGGCTGAGCCTCATCGCCGAGATCCGTCGGTTCGGGCGGCCGCTGTTCGTCCTGACCGGCGGCGATCCCCTGAAGCGGCCCGACATCTTCGAGCTCATCGAAGCCTCCGCCAAGGCGGGCCTGATCACGAACCTGAGCCCGAGCGGCACCCCGCTCCTCACCCACGCCGCCCTGCGGCGCGCCCGGGACTGCGGGCTCGCGGGTGTCTCGATCAGCCTGGACGGATCGAACGAGGAAATCCACGACCGCTTCCGGGGCGTCCCGGGATCGTTCCGCTGGTCGCTCGACGGGGCGGCGGCCGCCATAGCACTCGGTCTGCAGCTGCAGATCAACACCACCCTGACGCGCCACAACCTGCACGACCTGCCGGCGATCGCCAATCTCGTCGGCGGCCTAGAGGCGCGGCGCTGGAGCCTGTTCCTGCTGGTGCCCACGGGCCGGGCCAGCGTGGAGCAGCAGGTCAGCGCCGAGGAATGCGAGCGGACCTTCGAGTGGCTGCACCGCCTGGAGCGCGAGGCGCCGTTCCGCATCAAGACCACGGAGGGCCCGCACTACCGCAGGGTGGCGATGCAGGCGGGAGGCGGGCGGTTCGTCCCGGGCATGAACGACGGATCGGGCTTCGTGTTCGTCTCCTCGAAGGGGGCCATCCAGCCGAGCGGCTTCCTGCCGATGACCGCCGGCAACGTGCGGACCGATTCCCTGGTCACCGTCTACCGGGAGCACCCGCTTTTCCTGTCGCTGCGGGATCCGGATCGCCTGCGCGGGCGCTGCGGGCGCTGCGAGTTCCGCGCCCTGTGCGGTGGATCGCGGGCGCGCGCCTACGCCCTGACGGGGGACTACCTGACCGAGGATCCGATGTGCCTGTATGAGCCGGCCGGCGATGCGAACGGCGGCGAATCGTCCTGGAGGGCAGCGCGATGATCGATCCCAAATTGACGGTGGCTGAAATACTGAAGGCCCATCCCGAAGCCGGCCCCGTGCTGGCCCGCTACGGCCTGGACGCCTGCTGCGGCGGGGCGCACCCGCTGGAATTCGCCTGCCGCGCTCATAAGCTCTCGCTCGACGAGGTGCTCGGAGCAATTGCGGCGGCGGGAGCCGCCGAGGGGGCACAAGCCGCGGCCTCGGCGCAGGACCCGATCGCGATCGACGCCGAGACCAGCGTGCGCGACGTGATCGCCCGCTACCCGGGAACCGTCGCGGCGTTCGACAAGTACGGCCTGATGGGATGCGGCGGCGCCCAGGGCCCCGCCGAGCCGCTCGGATGGTTCGCCCAGGTCCACCATGTCGATCTGCCGCAGCTTCTCGCGGAAATCCGGGAGGCGGCCCGCGCCGGCCCGACGCCGACCACAGCACCGATCACCCCGGCGCGCCTGGCGGAGGAGAACCTCTACCGTCGATTCCTCAAGGCGGCGCTCCTGTTCACCTTCACCGGCGGCGCCACCCTGGGCGCCTGGGCTCTCATCGTCATGGGGATCCGCGGCGAGCTGGGAGGCATGTCGCGGGGACTGATCCAGGTGCACGGGCACTGGCAGCTGTTCGGCTGGGTGGGGCTGTTCGTCGTCGGGATCGCCTACCACATTCTCCCCCGCCTGACCGGGGTGCCGCTCCCGTCGTACCGCCTCGCGTCGGTTTCCTTTGTTCTGCTCGTGGTCGGGACGATCCTCCGCGTGGCCCAGTCGCTCGATCCTTCCGGGCTGCGCACCGCTCTCCTCCTGGGCGGCGGCCTCCTGGAGCTTGCGGGCTGCATCCTCTTCGTCTGGCAGGTGGGGCGCCTCCTCGCGGCGCAGCCCGGCCCGATGCAGACGTACCAGCGTTACCTGGCGATAGGCTCCGGCTGGCTCCTGATCGCCTCGCTCCTGAGCCTGTCGCACGCCTGGTACCTGGCCCGCCGCGCGGCCTTCGAGGTCCCGCCGCACCTGAACATCCCCTACCTGACGTCGTTCCTCGTCGGCTTCGTCGCCTTCTGGATCCTGGGCGTTTCGCTGCGGACGCTCCCGGTCTTCATGGGGCTGAGGAGCCGGCCGCGGGTCGCCGCGATCGTCGCTTTTCCGCTGACCGCCGCGGTCGCCGTCATGACGATCGGCGAGGGTTTCTACCTGGCCGGAGGCGGCTGGGGAGCGCGGCTGGCGTTCGGCGCGGGCGGGCTGGGGGTCGCGACCTGTTTCGCCCTGTTCACCTGGGGGCTGGGGATCCTGGCGCCGGCGACCGGCGAGCCGGAGCCGGGTCTCGACCGCGGGTACGAGAAATTCCTGCGTCTCGGGTACCTGTGGCTCGTGATCTCGGGGGCGATGCTGGCG
>JAYUCR010000185.1:0-1945 GCA_043740165.1 Acidobacteriota bacterium
GTCAGCGTGTCGTGCCGGATCGCCTCCTGCTGCAGCAGCCGCAACCCCTCGTCGCGCAGCGGCGGAAGCAGGTCATCGAGCCCCGCGCCACCCGGCCGCGGGAGATCCCCCAGCGCTCCCAGCGCGTGGATCACCAGGTTCGCCCGCGCCAGCGGGTCGGTCTCGGTGCCCAGCCCCTGCACCGCCTGGCGGCAGATGCCACGCACCACCTCGAGCCCCTTGGTGGGATTGGCAATGAGAAGCGCCCGCGCGGCCCAGGACTCATCGGCCAGACGGCGGAACGCCTCGTCGCCGACGTAGAAGTCGGCCGCCAGCCAGCCGTCCCCGTCCAGGCCGGCCTCGACCACGCGGCCCATCGCGGCGTCCTGGCGCAGGACCGCGAGGATCGCGTACGTGTCCAGGGCGATTCCGTCGCGGGCCGGCTTACGCCGCAGGTTGTAAATCCCCTTCGCGCGCCACGCCGGCACCAGCGCCGTCGTGACCGCCTCGGCGCGGTCGAAGAGACCCCCCGCCTCCCCCGGCGCGACCCCGGCCTGCCGGAGCATGAGCACGATGAAATAGGCGTCGAGGATCCGATAGGTCAACCGGTAGCCGTCGAGCGGCGAGACGACCGCTTCGCCCGCGTACTCGTACTGCAGATAGTCGTCGCGGAATGAGTTGCCGTCGTACGCCCGGGCGACGCAGGCGAGGCCCTTCGCGATGGAGGACTGGAGCGCGGGGTCGACGGCCGCACTGCGCGCCGGCGCGGACGCAGGCAGGTGCGACGCATCGCGGGCCGGTCCCGCACCCGAGCAGGACGTGAGGAACAGGAGCACAGCGAGGCATGCCCGCATGACGCAACTCTATCAAACCACCAGGGCCACGCCCGCAAGCACGCCGAGCGCCAGGCCGAAAGCCAGCTCAACGGGGCGATGGCGCGACAGGGCGAGGCGGGACCAGCAAAGAAGCGGCACGACACCGATCAGCGCGAAGCCGACGCGCGAGCCGATGAGGGTGAGTGCCATGGCCGCCATCCCCGCGAACGCCAGGTGCAACGAGAGCTTGATCCAGCGCGTCAGGACAGCCACGACGGCAAGCAGGATGGCCGTGACGATGACGCCCCGCACCAGAAACGACCGCGGGTCCTTCAGCAGCAGCCAGGTGAGGAGCGCGGCCAGCGCCGCGAGCGCCACGATGAACAGCACTCCCCTTTCCTCCGGATTCGAGGCATCGACGTTCGACCATCGGCCATGGCGCACCTGGACCAGCATGAGGATGGCTACCGGGACGACCACCGCGATGGTGACCGCGAGGACGGAACGGAAAACCTGAGTCTCAGGAGCGAAGCGCCACCCGGCCACCGTGACGAGCAGGGCGATCATCACGAAGGGATGCGCCAGAATTGAGACCCACCGCGCCGCGTGGACCAACCGGGTCACGTGCCCGCTCGGCCGAGCTGCCGCTGGATCATCGCCACGGTCCCCCCGGGCTCCACGTCCCCTCATGTATCTCACCCTCCCGGAGAATCTCGAGGATCGGGAGCAAGAACGCGCCGAGCAGCCGGGGGAAATCGTCAGCGGGCGCGACGGGTATGACCAGCCCCGCACGATTCGCGAACGCGCGGACCTGGGCCGGGCGCGACACGTTTTCCCAGTATGCGCGCGTGAGCCCTATCGGCACCTCCGTGGGAATCGGCGTCTTCCGCTTCGCGAAGGTTTTGTGGACAGCCTCCGCCAACGTCATCCGGTCGAACGCAAACCGGCTCGCCAAGTGGTGCAGATCGAAAAAGTCCTTGATCCGGCTATTGCGGTCGCCGAGAACGACCATCGCTTCGAACTTTTCCGCAACCACTGCCTCGCGCGAATAAGCGAGCACCTCGGGCGCCGGAAAGTCGAGAAGCGCAGGATAGGCGCACGGCTGCGGCGCCGGCCACACTGCGTCGCCGATCCCCATGTCGATTTGCAGC